>NZ_JAGKSG010000080.1:0-10359 GCF_018119385.1 Massilia sp. AB1
GGGGGGGGGGGGGGGGGGCGGCCCCGGGGCCCGCCGGGGGGGGGGGGGGCCCCACCCTGGCCGGGGGGCCAAACCACCCACGGGGCGGGCAGGCCCCCCCCCCCGCCCCTTTGTGTTTGGCGGCGAGCCGGCGTTCAGGGCGTGCGCCTGAGGGCCGCCTTGATCCGGTCCAGCAGCTCCTGGTGGTGGTAGGGCTTGGCCAGCACGTCCAGTCCCTCGCTGCGCACCCCGCGCCCGGGCAGCTCGTCCATGTAGCCAGTGGTCACCAGCACCGGCAGCCCCGGCCGCATCTGGCGCGCCTTGTCGATCAGTTGCAGTCCGTTCATGCCGCCAGGCATGATCACGTCGGTGAACAGCAGGTCCACCTGCGCGCCGCTGTCGAGCAGGGTCAGCGCGCGTTCGCCGCTGGACGCGCTCAGCACCTGGTAGCCGGCCATGGCCAGCATGCCCTCGGCCAGTTCGCGCACGTCGTCGTTGTCCTCGACCACCAGCACGTGGCAGTCGCTGCCCTGCGGCCGCACCGGGGATTGCGCGGCCTCGCCTTCGTCCGCGCCGGCCTGGACCTGTTCGCTGATCGGGAACACCATGCGCACCTGCGTGCCCTTGCCGGGCGCGCTCTCGATGTCGAGCTTGCCGCGCGACTGCTGCACGAAGCCATGCACCATCGCCAGCCCCAGGCCGGTGCCCGGTCCCTTGGTGGTGAAGAAGGGCTCGGTGGCGCGGCGCCGCACGTCTTCTGTCATGCCTTCGCCCTGGTCGTTCACGCAGATGCAGACATAGTCGCCGGCCGGCAGCTTGAGGATGCGGCGCCGTTCCGGCGACAGCACGGCGGTGCCGACCGTGACGACGCCGCCGTCCGGCATGGCGTCGCGCGCATTGATCACCACGTTGAGCAGGGCCATCTCGAGGTAGGTCGGGTCGACCGTGCAGGCGGGCAGGCCTGGGCGCAGGTCGAGGCGCAGCTCGAGCTTGTCGCCCAGGGTGCGCACCAGCATGTCCGAGAACTCGACCACCAGGCTGTTCAGGCTCAGGCTGCGCGGCTCCAGGCGCTGCTTGCGCGCAAAGCTCAGCAGCTGCTGGGTGAGCTTGCCGGCCTGCATGGTGGCGCGCTGGGCGCGCCGGATCGGTTCCAGCGCGCGGCTAGCCGGGCCTGCGCCGATCAGGGCCACCTCCAGGTTGCCGTTGATGACCTGCAGCAGGTTGTTGAAGTCGTGCGCCATGCCGGCCGAGAGCTGGCCGATCGCTTCCATCTTCTGCGACTGCAGGTAGGACTCCTGGTGGGAGCGGCGCTCGGTGATGTCCATCTGCGAGGCGAAGAAGTGCAGCAGGGTGCCGTCCTGGTCGAAGATCGGTCCCAGGAACAGCGCGTTCCAGAAGGGCGTGCCGTCGGCCTTGTAGTTCAGGATGTCGACCGCGACCGCGCGCTGCTCCGCCACCGCCTGGCGTACTTCGGCCACGGTGGCGGGGTCGGTGTCCGCTCCCTGCAGGAAGCGGCAGTTGCGGCCCAGGACATCCTTCTCTTCGTAGCCGGTGAGATCGAAGAAGGCGTTGTTGGCGAAGACGATCGGATTGTCTTCCTTGCGCGGGTCGGTCACCACCATCGGCATGCGGGTCATCTCGACCGCGGCGAAGAAGATGTTGCCGCGTTCCTCCAGCCCGCCATGGTCGATGTAGCTGGCCTGCCAGTGCTTGACGCCGGGGTTGCCCAGCGGATGGACGGCGTTGCCTTCGATCTCGCCCGAGGCCGGCGCACCCATGCTCTGGCCGCCGCCCTGCACGTCGAGCGGTTTCTTGAGCGTATCTTCTTTTTCGGGTCCGAGTACCATGGGCAGTCCTTGCAGGCAGTGTAGTCTCCACTCTAGAGATTCGTGGCGCGGGCCTCCGTTCGTAAGCGCACACAGGCCCGGTCCAGGCTCACTGTCCCTCGCCGATGCTGACTTCCGCGATGCCGATGCCCAGCGCGCGGTCGTCCGCCCACTGGCCGAGGCTGCGCGGCGTCGTCGGGCGCGGCACTTCGATCGTCAGGCTGCGCTGGGCGCCGTCGGTATGCACGCGCAGCTTGACCTCCTGCAGGCTCGGTCCGATGCGGAACGGGACGCTGGAATCGCCCGCGCGCAGGGTGAAGGGCAGGGTGGTGTTGTCGGCGTAGGCCTGGGCCTTGATCAGGACGTCGGCCACTTTCGGCAGCGGCCGGTCGAGATGCAGGACCACCTGCTTCCCGGTCGACCAGCGCCCCCAGGGCTCGCCGACCGACAGGCCGTCGGCGCCGGTCACCAGGCCGCCGTAGGGCTGGGACAGGTGGCGCGTCCCGATCGGCCGGAAGGCGCTTTCCAGGCGCAGCAGCGCATACTCCGCCGTCGCCACCACGGGCGCCGCGCCCAGGCCCGGCGGCACGGCATGCTGGCCGATCACCAGCAGCCACTTGTGACGTGCCGGCATCTGGTAGGCCTCGATCGGCGCGTCCTTGGGCAGCTCCAGCATGCCGCTGTCCTGGTGGTCGATATGGAACTGGGCGCGCATGATGTCCATCATGGCGTGGCCCGCCACCGTGACCTGGCCGTGCTCGGTGCGGGGAACGAGGCGGTAGGCCAGCTTGCCGGCGGCGTCGGGCGGCCAGTCGGCGCGCACCTGGCGCAGGTAGCTGTCGTTCGCGGCCATGCCCAGCGCCAGCGTGAGCGGGACCACCGCAAACAGGAACAGGGCGGCGGCCAGGCGCCGGCCGGCCGCCCACAGCAGCAGCACCGCCAGGTCGAGCGCGGCCAGGGTCCAGCCCTGCCAGGATTGCAGGCTGAGGGAGGCGAATTCCGGGCCGTCGATGGGCGTGGGCGAATAACGCGGCAGCAGCACCAGCGCGGCCAGCACGGCGGCGCCGACCAGGGCCGCCGCCGCCCAGGCCAGGCGCGGCTGGCCCGGCTGCCGCTCCAGCAGCTGCCGCCCGGCCTGGACCGTGCCGAGCGGCGCGGCCGCGATCAGGAGCAGCAGCGGGAATACGAAGCTGTAGTAGCGCAGGTGCAGGCGCACCACTTCGAGCGGTCCCAGGCCGGCGATCGAGGCGGTGTACACCACGGCCAGGCCGGCGGCCGAGCCGAGCATCAGGAAGCTGTACAGGCCCAGGCGGCTCAGGGCCGCGCCGGCCTGGCGGCGGGCGGCGCCGCTCAACAGGGCCAGCAGGAGCATCGCCATCGGCATCGGCATCAAGAGGGCCAGCACCATCAGGTGGCCGCGGCCGTTGACGAAGGCGGGCGGCGCCAGGTAGAACAGCGAACGCCCCGCGCCCGATTCGGCGGCGGTGGCGTAGAAGCTGCCGAACAGGCTCAGCGCGGGTTTGCCGGCCAGCAGGTAGCCGACGCTGAACTTGGCGAGCAGGGTCGCCACCGCCGCCAGCACGGCCGCGACCAGGGCGTCCGCCAGCCATGCGGCGGGCCGCTTGCCGTCCGCGCGCATCCAGGCGTTGCAGGCCAGGTAGAGGCCGAGCGCCGGCAGCAGGAACAGGGCGTGTACCTTCACCAGGCTCATCAGGCCGAGCACGGCGCCGCCGGCCAGGCCCAGGCGCGCCGCGCTCCAGGACGGATGGTTCAGCACCACCCAGCTCAGGACAATGAAGCCGAAGTAATACGTGGCTTCCGGCATGAACAGGGCCGTGTACAGGTTGAAGGGGGCGAGCAGGGACAGCAGGCTGACGGCGGCCGCGATCGCCGGGCGCGTGACGCGGCGCCCGATCAGGTAGATGAAGGGCCCGGCGCCGACGAAGAGCAGCGCATTGCCGATGCGTACGCAATCGAGGAAGCCGCTGCCGCAGGCCGAGCTGGCGCTGAACAGCCACAGGTAGAGGTAGGAGGGCACGATGGCCTCGCCCAGCGGCTGCAGGCGCGCCATCTTGCTGTAGTACCACTCGTCGGCGAAGATCACCGGATTCAGGCCGAGATGGCGCTGCAGCAGCCAGGCGAACACGGCGGCAAGGCCGGCGGCCAGGAACAGCCAGGCGAGGACTTCGCCGCGCGCGCGCGGCGCAGGAGAAAGCGGCGGAGCCGCGCGGCGGGCGGCGGAAACGGCGGTCGGGGCGTCTTGGATGGTCGTCATGGCGGCTGGGAGGCGGCGCGCCATGCGCGCAGCGCCTCGTTCATTGTGTCCCAGGTAAAGAATTGGCGTTTTTCATAGTACAACGCTCCGGCGTGCGGGCGCTCGCGCAGGCGCTGCGGATCGACCTTCTGCAGGGTCTGGACGCCGCGCAGCAGGTAGTGCAGCAGCACAAAGGGGAACAGGCCCAGCCAGGTGCTGCGCTGCGAAGGATAGGACAGGCACAGGCGCAGGTAGTTCAGCCGTTCGCCCCAGGGGATCTTGCGCGCGCACACGGGACCGTTTTGCGGCAGCGGCGCCAGTACCCGGAACAGCGGGCCGGGCAGCCCGGCGGCCTGGTACAGCGAATATTGCCAGGTGCGCGCCAGCAGGCCGTGGCGGCTTGCCGCGCCGACCGCCAGCGCGTGCAGCGCGTCGTGGTCGTGGTGGCCGCCTTCCCAGGCCGTCACGTGCAGCGAGTCGACCTGGCCGAAGCCCGCTATCCACGCATCGATCCATTGTTCGGCGGCGGCCAGGTGCAGGGGCAGGCGCGCGTCGCCAATCCCGAGCTCCTGGCCGGCGAAGCGCACGTCGGCGCGCGCCACGCCCAGGCGCGCCAGCACCGCCAGCGATTCGGCGTTGCGCCGCTCGGCCGTGGCGGCGGCGGTCGCGCCGTCGGTCAGGTAGGCGCAGGCCACGCGCAGTCCCTGGCGGCGGCACTCGGCGATGCGCGCGAACACCCCGAACTCGTCGTCCTGGTGCGCGAACAGGAACAGGGCGGCAGCTTCAGTAGGCATCGAAGTCGAGGAAGCTGAACTGGATGCGGGACGGGTCGAGGCGGGCCACGCGCTCGCTGAAGGAGCGGTAGATCAGGTTCAGCGGCGAGGGACGCAGGCGCATCGGGATGCCAAGGTAGTTGCCGTAGCGGCTGCCGGCGTCCGGCGCCAGGCCGATGAACAGGCGCAGCGGGGACAGCGCAGGGGCCAGCGCTTGCGGCGCCGCCTGCCTTTCCAGTTCCGCATAGGCGGGCAGATGCCGGCCGAAGGCGGCCGCGTAGAACTGGGTGCGCCTACCCCTGGCGCGCTGCCACACCGGGTTGTGCGGATTGGCGCAGCGCCACTCCAGCGCCGCCTCGCTCCAGCTGCGCTCGAAGGACAGCTCGCGCGCCGGCGCCTTAGGCGCGTGGCGCAGGGCGCCCAGCCCGACCCGCGCTTCCAGCGGGCGCACCAGCTGGAAGCCCAGCTTGCGCACGAAGCCCGGCGTGCTGTTGGCATTGGCCACGCCGTAGACCCCGTCGTAGCCGGCCGCCATGCCGGCCTCGAAGCTCATCGCGGCCAGTTTGGTGAACAAGCCCTTGCCCTGGTAGTCCGGATGGGTGGCGGTGTTCAGCGACAGCAGCACCGGCACCTCGCGTCCCTCGACCCAGGCGCGCGCCGGCACGCACACGTAGTGGGCCGCCAGGCGCTCGCCGTCCCAGGCGTCGAAGCCGACCGCCTTGCCGTCCGGATTGGCCAGGTAGAGCCAGGCCAGGTAGTCCGGGCTGAACTTGCCGGCGCCGGGGAAGCAGGCCCCGAACAGCGCGCTGTAGCGGGCAAGGTGGTCTCGGTCGTACTGAACGGGCGCGAAGTTCATCACTTGAAGATCCAGTGTTTGCCGAGCAGGTAGCCGTTGAGCGCCACCAGCGGCAGCGACAGGACTTTCCCGGCCAGCGGCTTGTCGGCGAGGGCGGCGGCCAGCGCCACGCAGGCGATGGTCAGGAGGTAGTTCAGGCCGACCACGCACAGGTAGCGCGCGAAGCTGGCGGGGGATGCGGCCTGGTCGAAGGTGACCCGGCTGTGGAAGGCGTAGTTGACCAGCAGGCCGGCGGCGAAGCCGGCGCTGGCCGCTGCGGTGTGGTGGCTGCCCGCCGCCATCAGCAGCTGCATGGTACCGACGTCGACTCCCGCGCACAGCAGGCCGCCGGCGAGGAAGACGAGGAACTGGCGCTGGCGCAGGGAATCAATCATGCTGTGGACGGCGGAACAGGGTGCGCTTGTGCAGCGGGCGGCGCGGCACCGAGGCGATGTCGTAGGCCAGGAAGGCCAGGATCAGCTGCACCCCCATGATCACCGGCAGCGCGGCCACCATGACGGTGCCGGCCGGGGTCGGGACACCTGCGCGCGCCGAGCCGATCCAGTGCGAAACGCCGTACACGGCGCCGAACAGGACCATCAGCACGCCCAGCGGCAGCTCGAGCGAAGCCAGCGACATGTTGCGCAGGTAGTAGTTGTAGAACAGGCGCTTGAAGAAGTTGCGCACGTTCTTGGCCAGGAATTCGGTGACGACCCGCGACACCTTCAGGTTGCTCACTTCGTCGCCGTAGACCGCGTCCATGGGCACGTCGACCGCCACCGCTCCCAGGGTGTTCAGGCGGAACAGCATGTCGCTCTCGAAGAAGTAGCGCTTGCTGATCTTCTCGAAGGGCAGGTAGCGCGCGCAATCGGCGTGGATGGCGGTGTAGCCGTTGGTCGGGTCGAACAGGTCCCAGTAGCCCGAGGACAGCTTGGTCATGAAGGACAGCATGGCGTTGCCGAACATGCGCACCGGCGGCATGCTGCCCAGGCGCTCCAGGTTGAAGAAGCGGTTGCCCTTGGTGTAGTCGGCTTCGCCGGCCAGGATCGGCGCCACGAAGGTGGGGATCAGGTGGGCGTCCATCTGGCCGTCGCCGTCGAGCTTGACGATCACGCGCGCGCCGCCGGCGATCGCCGCGCGGTAGCCGGTCAGCACCGCCCCGCCCACGCCCTGGTTTGTTTCATGTTCCAGCACCGTCACGCGCGGGTCGCGGCAATGGGCGCGCACGAAGGCGCCGCTGCCGTCCGGGCACTGGTCGTCGATCACGTAGATGCGCGCCACTTCCGGCCCGATGGCCTCGATGACGCCCAGGATGTGGCGGGTGACCTTGTAGCTGGGGATGACGACCGCGATGATGTCGGCGCCCGCAGCCTGGGCGCCGATCTGCGCGTGGACGGAATGGGGGGCGTTCATGGCGTCGGTTCTCCCTTGCCGGGCAGGATGCGGTACCACTGCTGGCGCACCAGGGCGTCGAGCACCTGGCGGGCGCTCTGGTCCCAGGTCAGCCAGGGCATGTCGGTAGAAGGCGGGGCCTTGCCGTCCGCGTGCAGGGCCAGCCAGCGGGTGACGGCGCCGGCCAGGTCGTCCGGCGCCAGGCCGTCGAAATAATAGGCGTGCTCGCCCGCGACTTCGCGGAACACCGGCAGGCTGCGGGCCAGGATCGGGATATGGTGCTGGGCCGCCTCGATCAGCGGCAGGCCGAAGCCTTCGCCCTCGGAGGGCGCCAGCAGGGCCGAGGAGCGGCCGTAGAGCTTGAGCAGCATCTCGTCCGAGATCCCGGCCAGCCAGAACAGGCGCTTGTCCTTTTCAGGGTGGCTGGCCATGCGCTCGGCCAGCTTGTCGACCATCCAGCCCTGCTTGCCGACCACCACCAGGTTGGCGTCCACGCCGCGCTGCCACAGCAGCTCGAAGGCGGCCAGCGCCTGGGCGTGGCCCTTGCGCGGCTCGACGGTGCCGACCATCAGGAAGCTGGGGCGCTCGCCGAGGGCCTGCAGTACCTGGTCGGCATCCGGCGGCAGGCCGAAGCTCGGGGCGCTGGCGTCGATGTCGGCGCCCAGGTGGAAGTGGCCCAGCTTGAGCGGCGCGCGGCGCTTCAAGCCCTGACCCTCGATCCAGCCGGCCAGTTCGTCGGCCACGGCGCGCGAGATGCAGAGCACGCCATGCGAGACCCTGTGCACGGTGCGCAGGAAGTCGCCGAAATACTGCTCGGTCCCGAAGGGGAAGACCTCGGGGCGCAGCATCGGCAGCACATCGAACACCACGAACACCACGTCCAGCCCGCGGTCGCGCATGGCCAGCAGCTGGGCCTCGTTCTGGGTGGTGCCGGTGGTGAACAGGTCGAGCCCGAAGAAGATGTCGCCCGGGCGCAGCTCGGCCGGCGCGTCTTCCATCGCCAGCTCCTCCTCGCCCACCAGCTTGAGGGCGAAGCGGCGCGCGTAATGGTAGGGGCGGTTGCCTCCCAGCGAGTACACCGGCTCGATGCGCCAGCCCGGCGGCGGGTCGGCGATCATGGCCAGCAGGATGCTGCGCACCACGCGCTGGATGCCGGTCTTGAGGTCGGACTGGACCATGGCCGAGACGTCGACCAGCAGCTGGCGCTGGGCCGGAGGCGGGCGGTTGAAGGCGATCGCGGCGGCCAGCTCCTGCAGTTCGGCGGCGGGGCAGAGCGGCGCGACCGCGCGCACGGTGGACGCATAGCAGGCATGGCGGCCGCGCTGGGCCAGCTGCTCGATGGCTTCGTGGACCAGCTGCCCGACACGGTCCGGCGCATGCTCGCGCGCCATGTGTTCCCGTGCGCGCCGGCCCAGGTCCGCCCTCAGGGCGGCGTCCGCGCGCAGCCGTTCGAGCGCGGCGCTCAGCTCGTAGTTGGCGAATTCGTCCTGCAGCTTGAGCAGCAGCGCATCCGGAACCGACGCGGTCGAGCCGTGGGCGTTGACGATGGTCGGCACGCCGTACAGCAGGCAGTCGAGCACCGAGGCCGAGGTCTCGCCGCGGGTGCTGCTCCTCAGCTGCACGGCGCAGTCGCAGGCCGCCAGCCAGTCGGCGTAGGTGGCCGCGTCGGCGAAACCGGTGATGCGGATGCGCGCGGCCGCGCCGCTGGCGGCGATCCGCTCCAGCAGCCCGGCGCCGTAGGGACCCGGATCGTTCTCGCCGACGAAGACCAGCAGGCAGTCCGGGTCCTGGGCCAGCGCCGAGGCGAGGAAGGCGTCGAGCAGTTCGGCGTTGCGCTTGGTGCGGCCCAGCATGCCGAAGGTGCAGACCGCGTAGTCGCCGTCGTCCAGGCCCAGGCGCGCGCGGGCGGCGGCGCGCGCTTCAAGCGTGCCGGATTGCGCCGGACGGCCGCGCAGCAGCGGGATGGTGCGCCAGCCGCTGGCGGCGTCGGGGCCGTACCAGTGGGCGGCCAGTTCCTTCGAAAAGTCGGAATGGACGATCACGCCCAGCGCGTTGTCGAGCACACCCTTGTTGAGCGGGTACTTCCAGATGGCCGGGTGACGGCCTCCCTTGAGGTGGTCCAGCAGGCCGCTGTAGCCGTGCGACTCGTAGAGCGCGTGCAGGAAGCCCTTGTCCAGGTAGCCCTCGCGCTCGAGGTTGTCGAGCACGCCGGAGAAGTAGAAGTCGTGCAGCACCACCACGCCCGGCACCTCGCGCACCAGCTCGAACATGTGCCGGTGGGCGTGCGAGTTGCCGAAATGGTAGAGCACGCGGTCGATCTCGTGCGCGTTGGCGCGCAGCCAGTCCGGGTCGCGCAGCGGCAGGCCCTCCAGGCGCGGGTCCTGCACGTGCTCCTGGGCCACCACCAGCTCGAGCTCGTAGAACCTGGCCAGTTCCGGCACCAGTTCGGCGCTGTAGTCGGCGATGCCGGAGCGCTCCGGCGGCAGCGGCGAGACGTAGGCCAGGCGCGGACGCCTGGCCGGCGCGGGCACGGCGTCCTTCTCGGCGGCGGTCGCGTTCAGGGCGGTCCAGAGGGTCGCCGGATCGGTTCCGCGCGGCTCGGTATGCAGCACGTGCCAGGGCGTCCCGGGCTGCGCCGCGGCCGGCCGCGCGCCGCGTTCGATGGCCAGCACCACCCCGGGTTCCAGGCCGCCCAGGGCGTGGCGGCGCACCAGCTCGCGGGTGCGTCCGCCCGCGGGGATGTCGAAGGCGCGCACGCGTGCGGCGCCGAGGGCGGGCTCCAGGCGCAGGCTTTCCAGGGCCACGGGGTCGTGCAGCGGGGCCGCGACCCACAGTTCGTGCGCGCCCGCGCCGCCGTGCGGCTTCTGGCGCGCCAGGGTCAGCGCGAGCGCCACCGCGGCCGGGTCGACGCGGCCATGGTGTCCCAACAGGTCGATGACGATGCGCATGGTTCAGGAATCCGTATGAAGGCGGCGGGCGCGCTGGAGGTCGGCCAGCACGGCGCGCACCGAGGCGGGCAGGGCGCGCAGCTCGTCGGGCACCGGCGCGACGCCTTCCGGCAGCGGCTCGGGCGGGGTTTGCTTGATGGCGGACAGCGAGGCCGCGACGCGCCGGTTCAGCGCCGGGAAGCGCAGCAGGACCGGGATCAGGAGCCGGCGCAGCGCTTCGATGCGGGTCAGGCGCATGACGATGCGGCGGCGGGGGGGGGGGGGGGGCGGCCCCCGCGCCCCCCCCCCCCCCCCCCCCCCCCCCCCCCCGCCGGCGGCCGCCCCCCCCTCCCCCCCCCCCCCCCCCCCCCCC
>NZ_JAGKSG010000081.1:0-10049 GCF_018119385.1 Massilia sp. AB1
GCTCAGTGATCTGAGTGGGCTTTTTTGCTTTGGGCGTCCGAAAAGACGCTATCGAAACGCGACAAACTTGGATCCCGGCCAAGGGGGGCGCCGAGTCCCGGGACGACGGTCTTTAAGCTGGGAGTCGAAATACTGCCGCGATAGCGCATCTAACTTCAAAACCGTCGTACCCGCCACTGGCGGCTACGACTTCCGGGACTCGGCGTCCCCTTGGCCGGAACCCAAGGTCACCGAGCGCCAGCAGACCACAGCGGCCCTTCACAAATCATCATGCTCTCCCCGCCGCACCACCTCCATCTCGAGTATGGTAACCGGCCCCGCCCGCAACAAATTCATCGACGACACGAGCATCTCTGCCGCGCGTCCCACCGAGACCGCCGTCCCGGGGATATCCAGCAAAAAGTCCTTCCCCTCCACATAGCCGCCATTCGTGAAGTCGACGCGAAACGCCAGCTTCACCCGCCACGCCGATCGAGCATCCGCCACATAAGGCGCTGCCTCCGCACCCGGCACAAAGACTTGCGGAAGACCGCCATCGTTCCTCATTGACCCGCTCCTTTCAGACCCACAAACAACTTCGCCCCAAACAGATTCACGCACAGCCCCAGGATGACAAGCACGAACGCCATCACTTTCCACGGCTGCAGTTCCTCGCCAAGCACCACGACCGACAACGCCATCCCGAACACCGGCACCAGCAAAGTTAGCGGGGCCACGCTCGCCGCCGGATACAATCCCAGCAGCCGATTCCACACCGCGAATCCGAGCAGCGTCGTCGGATAAACCAGATAGGCGATCGCCCCGCTTGAGCTCCATTTGAGATGCGAGATGCTCTCCACAATGCGCGCCGGCCCCTCGACCAGAAGCGCCAGTGCGAACAAGGGAATCGGCACCACCAGGCTGCCCCAGATCACCAGCGCAAACATGTTCACCTTGCCCATGCGTTTCGCAAGCAGGTTCCCGCATGCCCAAGCCAAAGCCGCCAGGATCACCGCCGCCAGGCCGAGCGCCGACACATCGCCGCCGACATTGACAGCGACCAGGGCAATACTCGAGAAGGCCAATACCGCGCCACCAATCTGGAAACGGGTAGGGCGCTCGCTCAACAGCCATGCCGATAGCCCGATCGTCATGAACGCCTGCAGCTGAAGGGTGAGCGAAGCCAGTCCCGCCGACACACCCAGGTTCATTCCTCCAAACAGAAAGGCGAACTGGATCCCAAACATCACCAGGCCATAAGTGACGATGGTCCCGAATGGGACGTCCGGTTTCTTCACAAAGAAAACCGCCGGCAGGGCGGCCAGCGTAAAGCGCAGTGCGCAGAGCAGCAGCGGCGGCAGATCCTTCAACCCTAGCTGGATGGCGGCGAAGTTGAAGCCCCAGATGGCGACGATGCCGATCGCGGCGAGCAAATGACGAGGGTGCATACTCGATTCCATGAATGAAAATCACGTTATAGCATCGCCAATCGCAGAGAAAAAACGCTTTATACTCACCGTTTCTTGAATGCCATTCACACAATGAGTTCGTCCCTCCCGCCGCTGCACACCTTGCGCGCCTTCGAAGCCATTGGACGCCTGCGCAGTTTCACCCTGGCCGCCGCCGAACTGCACCTCACCCATAGCGCCATCAGCCACCAGATGCGTGCACTCGAGTCGTCCTTGCGGACCTCCCTGATCGACCGGTCGCGACGCGAGATCGCGCTGACGCCACAAGGCGAGCAGTTCCTGGCCGTGGTCCGGCCGGTCCTGCAGCAGCTGGCCGAAGTGTCCGACAGCTTGCGTCACGGTGACGCCCGGCGCCTTCGCATCAATGTGCTCCCTTCTTTCGCAGCCAGGTGGCTGCTTCCGCGCCTGGGCGACTTCTTCCTCCGCCATCCGGACATCGAGGTAGAAGTCGCCGCCACGCAAGCCGTGGTCGACCTGAAGGCGGCCGGCGCGCATCTCGGTATCCGCTACGGCGACGGGCAATGGCCAGGCGTCAGCAGCGAACTCTTGTTCGAAGAACGCCTGTTCCCGGTTGCCAGCCCGGCCTACATCCGCGCGCACCGTCTTCGTTTGATCCAGGACCTGCGCCGCGCCATCCTCCTGCGCGACGATTTCCATCCATGGGAGACTTGGCTGGACCAGGCCTCGCTGGACCCGTCGGAATGCGAGTTCGGCGCGGTCTACCGCGACTCGGCCCTGGTCCTGCAAGCGGCCGAGAGCGGGCAGGGCGTCGCGCTGGCCAGGAGCTGGCTGGTCGCCGACGCGCTCAAGGCCGGGACCCTGTGCCGGATCGGGACCTTATCCATTCCTGCGAGCGCTTCCTACTACCTGGTCGTCCCGCAGGACGGGCAAGGCAGGCGCGAAGTGAGCGATTTCCAGGCATGGCTGCGCACCCAGGAACAGGCCCAGCTATACTGCTCTGCCACGACATGAGGAGGCTGCGATGAAGGTATTCCTGGTAACCGTCGATACGCTGGCCGATTGGGAAATCGGCTACCTGACCGCCGAGCTGAACAGCCGCCGCTTCTTCGCCGATCCGGGCATGGATTTCAGCCTGCTCAAAGCCGGCCTGACCCGCGACGAAGTCAAAAGCATGGGCGGCGTGAGTTACATGCCGGACCTGGCGATCGACGAGATCCGGATGCAGGAAGGCGATCTGCTGCTGATGCCGGGCGCGGAGATATGGGAGTCGCCGCAAGTGAAGCCCGTTCTCGAACTGGCCGCCAGCCTGCTGGACCAGGGCCACCATGTGGCGGCTATCTGCGGCGCGACGATCGGCCTGGCGGGTGTCGGTGCGCTCGACCGGCGGCGTCATACGTCGAACGACCTCGGCTACCTGAAGCAGTCCTGTCCCGATTACCGGGGAGAGGCCTGGTACCGCAAGGATCCTGCGGTGCGCGGCGACAACCTGATCACCGCGACCGGCTTGGCGCCTCTCGAATTTTCTTACGAAGTGCTGAAGATGCTGAAGGTCTGGCGACCGGAAACCACCAAGGCCTGGTACCGGCTCCATAAAACGCGCCAGGAACGCTGGTTTCATGAACTCGTCGCCTCGATGTCGGCGCCGGCGCAGGAGCAAGCGCAATAGCCGCATCGACGGAATCAGGTCCTGAAGCGCGCAACGAAGAAGGACGCCGTCACTGCAAAAGACAAGCCCCGGCTATTCGCCGAGGCTTGTCGCCTGGCTGTCTGCGGCCAGGACGCCCAGTCGTGCGGCATCGCCGTCCAGAAGGATGCAGGATGAAGCACCGTCTTGTTCCAGCGCTGCGTATGCCGTGAACGGCTGGGCCAACACTCGTCACCCTCTTTGTCCCCCCCGATTAACGGAACCTCGGGTTGACGAGTGTCGCCCAGTTCTGCGTTATGCAATTCGGGTAGTCGCCGACGTGTCTACGACCACGGCAGGTCGCGGCGGTTCCTCTTTGCCACCAGATCTTGGCCGTGTCGTCCTTGTTTCGGCTGCTTATTATCCGGCTGCAAGAAGGCCTCTCTGTTCGGCCTTTCACATATGGATCAGTAGCCCCTCGTTTCGTTCCCTACTTTCTGCGCCCTGCGCGGAACGACGTACCACAGTCCGGACAGCAGGAGCAGCGTCGCGACCGCGGCGCCGATGCTGACTGCCAGGCGCGCGGGCATGTCCGCAGTCGCCAGGTAGATCACGGTGAACATGTCGAGGGCGAGCCCGATGGCAAGCGGGGCAAGCGCCCCGCGAATCATCTGCGACGCGAACCTGACCATGGCGTGGGTGGCGTGACCTCGGCAGGTCCGGTAATAGATGGCCGGCGTCATGACCATTGCCACCGAAACGATGACCATGACCAGTGCCAGCACATGGCAGATCTTCGCGAATGTCGCCAGGTCCTCGAACCGGTCGTTGAAGACCGCAATGGTCTGGAATCCAAAAAGGGCCTGAATCCCGGGAAGGATGACGCGCGCTTCCTCGATAATGTTGCGCATCTCCGAATCGATTTTTTTAAGCTCAGTCTGCTCTTTTTCCATGACTGAACAGTACGCGCAAAGTCGACGACCATCAATGCGCGCACGCTTGAAACCACTATGGAGCAAGGATCTGCGGATGCCAAGGACAAGTTCTCGGCAAGCGCACGCTGAGTCGCACGCCGGCCACAGCGCGGCCCTTGTGCGCGAGCGCTTCAGTTCGGCGTGCTGCCGATCTGGTCCCAGGCAAGCCCGAAGCGGGCGAGATATTTCTTCAAGCGGTCGGCGTCGTTCGGCCTGCTTTTCGCCTCTCGTGAAACGCCGAACAGCTTGCGTCCCGCTTCCGACAGCGACTTCGATTGCCGGCACACGGCGATTACACTGGACAATTGCATGGCATCGAACAGGTCCAGCCCGTCCACTTCCTCTTGCGCCATGACCTCCGCCAGCCTCACGCCTTCCGTGTCGCCAGGGCGGGCCATCCGTTGCCACTGGCTCTGCAAGCGGCGGATCTCGTGGTCGACGATGGCCTCGGTGATGCCGCCGCCATCGGCCAGGGTGGCCATGCGGGTGACCGAGGCCAGCAGGTCGCGGAAATTTCCCGTCCACAGGGCCGACGGGGAACCGGCGAACTTCATATAGCGTTCGCGGGCTTCCCGGTTCATACGCACCATCTGGCCGTTCTCCTCGCTGAACTGGGCGAGCAGGTAGCCGAGGTTGGGCTCGATATCTTCCGCCCGCTCGCGTAATCCGGGAAGCACATAAGTCCAGAGGTTGATGCGGGCGTGCAAGTCTTCGCGGAAGCGGCCGGCCACGACTTCCTGGGCCAGGTCGCGGTTGGTGCCGGCGATCAGCTGGAAATCGCTCTGGACTTCGTTGTCGCTGCCCACCGGCAGGAAGCGCTTGTCTTCGATCGCCTTCAGCAGCATCGCCTGTTCATCCAGGCCGAGCTCGCCGATCTCGTCGAGGAACAGCAGGCCGCGGTGTGCGCTCCTGAGCAGGCCGGGGCGGTCCGAGGCGGCGCCGGTGAACGCCCCTTTGGTGTGGCCGAAGAGGGTGGAGGCCGCGCCGTCGCCACGCAGGGTGGCGCAGTTCAGCTCGATGAACTTGCCGTCGATCTGGTGCCGGGCCTTCTTGAGCTCGTACACCCTGCGGGCCAGGAAGGACTTGCCGGCGCCGGTCGGCCCCATCAGGAGCATGGGCGCCCTGGACTTGATCGCCACCCGCTCGATCTCGTCGATCATTGCGTTGAAGCGGGCGTTGCGGGTGGCAATGCCGGATTTCAGGAATGCCACCCCTTCGACCTGCTCGCGCGAGAAGCGCTGTGCGATCTGGTCGTAGCGCGACAAGTCCAGGTCGATCAGCGCATAGGTGCCCGGTTCTCCCGGCCCCTGGCGCCGCGGCGGCGAGGTTTGAACCAGCCGTCCCGGGAAGAAGCGGGCTTCGGTCAGCAGGAACATGCAGATCTGCACGACGTGGGTGCCGGTCGTGATATGGATCCAGTAATCCTCTTCTTCTGGTTCGAAAGGATAGGTCTTGGCGAAATCGAAGAGTGCCGCATACACCTCTTCGAAGTCCCAGGCGTTCTGCAGCCTGATCGTGCGCGGCACTACCTGGGTTTCAGGCGATACGCCGGCAATGTCTTCCACTACCTGTTCGACCAGCGACTGCGCCGAAGCGTCATGGATCAGCTCGAAGCGGTCGATGACCACATCGTCGTGCTGGGTCAGCGCGATGCTCGGTCTCCATTTCTCCCAGCGTCCGCTGCCTTTTCCGCTGTCGAGCTTCGTGCCGACGAATCCGATGACGACTGTACGCTTCTTCATTTTTTATAAATGTTTATCTCTATGTATATATTAACATAAGGCATCTCCACCAGCCTTAACTGCCCGACATTTCATGTCATTTGACCAATGGTATAAAAATCAATGACTTACTGATGGAGAACGCGTGAATGGCAGACCTGGCACGGGCTTTGCAATAAGTAGATGCAAGACAAGAAGAAAAGGATAAGCATCATGGCCAACATTCAGCTGTTCAGCACACTCAAGAGCGCATTCTTGCCGTCCACCGATGCTGTCAACGGTGCAGGAGCGCCGGCGTACGCGATGACGCCGCGTCACCAGCTCGCCCAGTACGCCGCCACCGGCTGCCTGCATGCGACGTTCTACGCGAACGCGGAGGCCCAGTTGTCGGCGGTAACCGGCCTGTGCAGCCAGCTGGACTCGGCCTTCATTGCCCGCACCGCGGTGTATTTCCGCGAGCGAGGCTACATGAAGGACATGCCTGCGCTGCTGACCGCCATCCTGGCCAATGCCCGGGCCGCCGAACTGGCACCCACCTTCGGACGGGTCGTGAACAACGGGAAGATGCTGCGCAATTTCGTGCAGATCCTGCGTTCGGGCGCAGTGGGGCGCCGCTCGCTGGGATCGCGGCCGAAGAAGCTGGTGCAGGCTTGGCTGAACCAGGCGACGGAAGCGCAGCTGCTGTCGGCTGCCGTCGGCAACTCGCCTTCGCTGGCGGACGTGGTCAAGATGGTCCATCCCAAGCCCGCCGAGGCGTGGCGCGAAGCCTTCTTCGCCTGGCTGATCGGCAAGCCGGTGGACATGGCCAGCCTGCCGCCGCTGACCCGCGCCTTCGAAGCCTATAAGCGCGACCGGACCCAGCCGCTGCCGGATGTGCCTTTCCAGATGCTGACCGCGCTGGAACTCGGTGCGCAGGAGTGGGCGCAGCTGGCCTTGCAGGGAAGCTGGCAGATGGTGCGGATGAACCTGAATACCTTCGCGCGCCATGGCGTCTTCGCGCTGGAAGGAATGACAAAGCTGATTGCCGACAAGTTGCGCAACCCGGCGCTGATCGCGAAAGCTGGCGCCTTCCCTTACCAGCTGATGGCGGCTTACCAGGCGGCCTCGCCGGATGTGCCGATGGAAGTGCGCGAGGCGCTGCACGATGCGCTCGAGCTTGCACTCGGCAATGTGCCTGTGGTGATGGGCAAGGTGGTCGTGTGCCCGGATGTGTCCGGGTCGATGTCGGCGCCGGTCTCCGGTGCGCGCGGAACGGCGAGCTCGGCGATCCGCTGCATCGATGTCGCGGCCTTGGTCGCGTCGGCCATGTTGCGCAAGAACCCGGAAACGCTGGTGCTGCCTTTCGAAGTCAAGGTTGTTTCCTGCGCATTGAGCCCGGCGGATAAGGTGCTCGACAACGCTGCCAAGCTGGCCGCCGAGCCTGGAGGCGGCACGAATTGCAGCGCGCCCCTGGCCTGGTTGAACCAGCACAAGGTTCACGCCGAGCTCGTGGTCTTTGTGTCGGACAACGAGTCCTGGGTCGATGCGCGCCGCGGAGCGTCGGCCATGATGGCGGAGTGGGAGATTTTCAAACGGCGCAATCCGAAGGCGCGCCTGGTGTGCATCGACTGCGCCCCGAATGCGAGCACCCAGGCTTGCGAGCGCGACGACGTGCTCAATGTCGGGGGATTTTCGGATGAAGTATTCAAGATCGTCGCGGCCTTCGCGGAAGGGAAGCTGGACGGTCGCCATTGGGTAGGCGAGATCGAGGCGATCGAGCTGCCGGTGGCGTAAAGGTTTGAGAGGGCGGGAATGCGGCTGCGATTACATTCCAAACTGTATCCGTCGCAGCCATTCTTGTCCCGTCATCTCAATCGTGTTCGATGAATGCTGGTGAAATTACAGGATGGAGCGCCGGGCATGCCCGGAGGTCCCTGGTTCAACCCCAGGCTGGCGCAGGCCAAGTAGCTCAGTGCAGTACACATTTCACCGATCTTGTCATCGGCTTTATTGATGTGTAGAGAACGAAAAATGGAAAAGAACAGCTATCAAGTCATGGACGTCGACGACGGACGTCCGATCAAGATGTGGACCGAAGGGGTGCCGGTCGAGGATGCCGCGCGCAAGCAGCTGGCAAACACGGCGCGCATGCCGTTCATTTACCAGCACATTGCCGTCATGCCGGACGTCCACCTGGGGAAGGGGTCGACGATCGGCAGCGTGATTCCGACCCTTGGCGCAATCATCCCTGCCGCGGTCGGTGTCGATATCGGCTGCGGAATGATGGCCGCCAAGACGACCTTGAGCGCGAATGATCTGCCGGACAACTTGTCCGCCCTGCGCAGCGCGATCGAGCGGGCGATCCCGCACGGGATGTCGCCGAAGACGCGGAATCATCGCGGACGCGACGTCGGTTCGTGGAACACGCCGCCGGTGCCGGTCGATGCCGCCTGGGCAACGCTGAAGGACGAGTTCGACGCGATCTGCGTCAAGACCCCGTCGCTGGAAAAGACGAACAACTACCGCCACCTGGGAACGCTGGGCAGCGGGAACCACTTCGTCGAGGTGTGCCTCGACGAGACCGGCGCGGTGTGGTTCATGCTGCACTCCGGATCGCGCGGCGTCGGAAACGCCATCGGAACCCACTTCATCGAGCTGGCCAAGAAGGACATGCGCCGGCATATCATGAACCTGCCGGACGAGGACCTGGCTTACCTCGAAGAAGGAACCGAGCACTACGACGACTATGTCGAGGCCGTGAGCTGGGCCCAGAAGTTCGCGCGCATGAACCGCGAGGTCATGATGCAGAACCTGATCGCGGCCGTGCGCACCGTCATCAGCAAGCCTTTCGAGACGCATGTGGAAGCGGTCAACTGCCACCACAACTATGTGCAGAAGGAGCATCACTTCGGCAAGGATGTGCTGGTGACGCGCAAGGGTGCGGTGTCGGCAAAGGCGGGAGAGCTGGGTATCATCCCGGGATCGATGGGGGCGAAGAGCTTCATCGTGCGCGGAAAGGGAAATCCGGACAGCTTCCACAGCTGCAGCCACGGAGCCGGCCGGACGATGAGTCGCAACGAGGCCAAGCGCCGCTTCACTGTCGACGACCATGCGCGCGCGACCGAAGGCGTCGAGTGCCGCAAGGACGTCAACGTGATCGACGAGATCCCGATGGCCTATAAGGATATCGATGCGGTCATGCACGCACAGCGTGATCTGGTCGAGGTCGTGCACACGCTCAAGCAGATTGTCTGCGTGAAGGGGTGACACGATCATTTATTGGTAAAAGAACAGAGGCGACCATGATCGAACTCGATGGCGCCGCCGGAGAAGGCGGCGGACAAATTCTACGGACGGCGCTGGCGCTGTCCATGATTACCGGGCAGCCATTTCGCGTAGCGAATATCCGGGCGAACCGGGACAAGCCGGGGCTGATGCGTCAGCACCTGGTGGTGGTCCAGGCGGCAGCCCGGATCAGTGGTGCGACCGTAACCCACGCCGAAGTCGGCTCGCGGGAGCTGGTGTTCGCGCCTGGCAGGCTGACGGCTGGCGACTACGAGTTCGCCATCGGCACGGCCGGAAGTTGCACGCTTGTCTTGCAGACGCTGGCGCTGGCCTTGCTGCATGCGGACGGGCCCTCGACCGTGCGGGTGAGTGGCGGCACGCATAATTCGATGGCGCCGCCTTTCGAATTCCTGCAGCGGGCATATTGCCCGTTGTTGAAGGCGATGGGGACGGAGGTGGAGTTCCGTCTGGAGCGTCACGGATTCTATCCGGCGGGTGGCGGCGTGGCGGTGGCTTCGGTGGCGCCTTGTCCGGAACTGAAACCGATCCACTTGCTGGAGCGCGGCGAGCTGCGCCGCGGTTATGCCGAAGCGCTGGTGGCCGGTATTCCGGGGCATGTGGGCGAGCGCGAACTTGCCTGCATTGGCAGCAAGACGGGGTGGGATGAGCAGAACCTGCTGATGAGGACGCTCCCGCCGGGCCAGGGCCCAGGCAATGCCGTGTTGTTGACGCTCGAGTATGCGCAGGTTACGGAAGTATTCGCCGGCTTCGGCGCCAAGATGGTCAGGGCGGAAGACGTGGCCCAGCATGCGCTGGCGGAAATGCGGGAGTTCCAGTCGTGTGAAGCCGCGGTCGGCGAGCATCTGGCGGACCAGTTGATGCTGCCCCTGGCGCTGGCTGGCGGCGGCCAGTTCAGTACTTCGTCGGTCAGCCAGCACGCGCTGACCAATGCGGAGGTGATCGGGCGTTTCCTGCCGGTCAGCATTGGCTTCGAACGGCAGGGAAGGCGTCACGTGTGCACGGTCGCGCCTGCTTGCAAAGCAGGGTGAGACTTTGT
>NZ_JAGKSG010000082.1:0-9922 GCF_018119385.1 Massilia sp. AB1
AACCCCCCGCCCCCCCCCCCGGCCCGCCCCCCCCCCCCCGCGTTCAACCGGCCTATGCTCTAGCGGACGGTCGCCAGCGCGGGCCCCTGCTCCCAGCCGCCCCCGATGGCGCGCGCCACGGCCACGGTGGCCAGCAGGCGCTGGGTGCGGATCTGCGCGGCAGCCCGGTCCGCCGCCAGCGCGCTGCGCTGGGCGTCGGTCACGTCCAGGTAGGTCGACACGCCGCGCTCATAGCGCGCCTGCGCCACCAGCAGCGCGCGGCTGGCCGCCTGCTGCGACTGGGCCTGGACCTCGCCCTGCTTCTGGCGCTGCTCCACGTCCGACAGCGCATCCTCGACTTCGCGCAGCGCCGTGAGCAGCTTGCCCTGGTGGCTGGCCACCGCTTCCTCGTAGCGCGCCTTGGACAGCGCCAGGTTGGAGCGGTTGCGGCCCGCGTCGAAGATCGGCAGCGACAGCGCCAGCGGACCGGCCGAGAACTGGCGCGCGCCGCCGCTGGCCAGGTCGCGCAGGTGCTCGGAAGCGAAACCGAAGTTACCGGTCAGCGACAGCGAGGGATAGAAGGCGCCTTCCGCCACGCCCACCTGGGCATTGGCCGCGCGCAGCTGGGCCACGCTGGCCGCCAGGTCCGGGCGCTGGCCCACCAGGCTGGCCGGCAGGCCGACCGGGATGCCTGGCGGCTGCGGCAGCGCGGCGTTTGACGCCTGGATGAGCGGCGCGCTCGGCGAGGCGCCGACCAGGGTGGCCAGCGCGTGTTCGACCAGGTTGCGCTGGCGCTGCACTTCGTGCAGGTCGGCCTCGGCGTTGGCGCGTTCGATGCGGGCGCGCGAGACATCCAGCTCGTTCGACAGGCCGGCCTTGAAGCGCGCCTCGACCAGTTCCTGGGCCTCGCGCCGGGTGTCCAGCGCGCCGCGCAGGATCGCCAGCTCGGTGTCCAGGCCGCGCAGCTGCCAGTACGAGGACGCCACCTGGCTCGACAGCAGCAGGATCACGCCGTCACGGTCATCCTGGGCCGCCAGCGCCTGCGCGTCGGCCGCTTCGACCACGCGGCGCACGCGGCCCCACAGGTCCAGCTCATACGACAGCGAAGCGCCGACGCTGAAGTTGTTGCCCTCGATCGAACGGCGGCCGAGCGCGATGCCCTGCGAAGTCTCGGACGAGGTGCGCGAGTTCGAGATGCCGGCGCCGACGGCGACCGTGGGCGCCTGTCCGGCGCGCACCACGCCCAGCTGGGCCTGGGCCTGCAGCAGGCGCTGCGCGGCGGCCTGCACGCCCGGGTTGTCGCGCAGGGCGCGCTGCTCCAGGCTGTCGAGCGTGGCGTCGCCGAACACGGTCCACCAGCTGGCGGGCAGGCGCGCGCTGTCGCCGCCGGCTGCCGCGTGGCGGAAGGCCGCGTCGCCTGGCGCGGCCGGGGCCTTGAAGTCGGGACCGACAGTGGTGCAGCCTGCCAGCAGCAGCGAGGCGGCGATCATGGTAAGTGCGAATGGCTTCTTCATGTTCTCTGCTTTCGTATTCAATGTGCACCCGAGGCGCCGCCCGGCGACTTGACCTTGTCGGCCATCCAGATCGCCGCGATGCAGCCGATCAGCACCAGGCCGATGATCAGGAAGCCGTCGTTGTAGGCCATCACATAGGATTCGCGCCGCACGATGCGGTCGATCACGGCGAGCGCCTGGCTGGCGGCGGTGGCCGGGTCCATGCCGTTGGCGATGAAGCCCTGGGTCAGCTGATCCAGGCGCTGCTGGGTCGCCGGCGCGTAGTTCGACACCGCCTCGCCCAGGCGCGCCGAGTGGAAGTGCTCGCGGTTGGTCAGCGAGGTGGCCAGCAGCGCGATGCCGATCGAGCCGCCCAGGTTCCGGGTCATGTTGAACAGGCTCGAGGCCGAGGGCATGTCGCGCGGCGGCAGGCCGGACATGGCGAAGTTCGACAGGGTCAGCATCACGAAGGGCTGGCCGATGGCGCGCACGATCTGGGTCAGCATCAGCTGGTCGTAGCCGGTGCTCGCATCCATGAAGGCGTTCATCAGGCAGGAGCCGCCGAACAGCAGCAGGCCGAAGGAGCACAGGATGCGGTTGTCGACCTTGGAGGACAGCGCCGCCGCGAAGGGCATCACGAACAGCTGCGGCAGGCCGACCCAGGCGATCACTTCGCCGATCTGCATCGGCGTATAGCCGGCGATCTGGCCCAGGTAGAGCGGCAGCAGGAACGAGGAGCCGTAGAGGCCCATGCCGGTCACGGCCGACAGCGTGGTCGCGACCAGGAAGTTGCGCTGCCCGTACAGGGCCAGGTTCACGAAAGGATCGGGACGCGAGAAGCTCACCGCCACCCAGCCCAGGATGCCGGTCAAGGACAGCGCGGCGAAGGTCACGATGAACTCGGACTCGAACCAGTCCTTCGAGTTGCCCTCTTCCAGGAAGATGGTCAGGCAGGCCAGGCCCATCGCCATCAGGCCGATGCCGAGCCAGTCGGCGTTGACCAGGGTCCTGAGGTTCGCTTTTTCCTTGTCCAGGCCATACATCAGGCCGGCGATCAGGAGCACGCCCGGCACCCAGTTGATGTAGAAGATCGAGGGCCAGCCGTACAGCTCGGACAGGTAGCCGCCCAGGGTCGGCCCCATGGCCGGCGCCAGGGTCGCGGTCAGGCCGAAGATCGCCATGCCGACCGCGCGCTTGTTGGCGGGCAGGCGGGTGATCACGAGGGTCATCGCCATCGGGATCAGGGCGCCGCCGGTGAAGCCCTGCAGCATGCGGAACACGATCATGCTCTCGAGGTTCCAGGCCGCCCCGCACAGGGTCGAGAACAGCAGGAACAAGGCGGTCGTGCCCATCATGTAGTTGCGCACGCCGAAGGCGCGCGTGAGCAGCGCGGTCATCGGGATCACGACGATCTCGGCGCACAGGTAGGCGGTCGAGATCCAGGAACCCTCCTCCTGCGTGGCCGACAAGGTGCCGAGGATGTCGCGCAGCGAGGAGTTGGTGATCTGGATGTCGAGCACCGCCATGAAGGCGCCCAGCATCCCGGCGGCGACCGCGACCCAGGTGCGGGCGTCGACGCGCGCGCCGACCGGCGGCGAGTAAGGCGTGGCGGGAGCGCCGCCCGCGGTCGCGGGCTTGCTCAGGGAAGTCATGGCGCTTCCTTAGTGCGCCGCGGAGGCGGTTTGGGTGTGTGCGGCCTTCTGGCCCAGTTCGACCTCGGCCACCACCGACATGCCCGGCACCAGGCGGCCGGCGTACTTCTTCATGTCCTGCGGATCGAGGGTGATCTTGACCGGCACGCGCTGCACGACCTTGGTGAAGTTGCCGGTCGCGTTATCGGCCGGCAGCAGCGCGAACTGGTTGCCCGAGGCCGGCGAGAAGCTGTCCACGCGGCCGACCAGTTCCTTGCCCGGCAGCGCATCGACTTCCAGGTGTACCTGCTGGCCCGGCTCCAGGCCGGCCAGCTGGGTTTCCTTGAAGTTGGCGACGACCCAGACATTGTCCTCGACCACGGCCAGCAGCTGCTGGCCCGGCTGCACGCGCGCGCCCACTTCGATGCTGCGCTTGCCGACGCGGCCCGCCACCGGGGCCACGATGCGGTTGTAGGCCATCTGCTGGCGCGCGTCCTTGAGCTGGGCTTCCAGCACCTTGACCTGGGCCTTGAGCACGTCGCGCGCGGCATCGGCGGAGGCCACCTGGGCCTGGGCCGCGCTGGCGCTCTCGCGGCGCGCGGCCACGTCGGCCACCGCGCCGGCGCGGGCGGCGCTGGAGGCGTCCACCTCGGCCTTCGAAACCGCCTTCATGGTCTCGTTGTACAGCTGGCCGAAGCGCTCGGCATCCTGGCGCGCACGCACCAGCTGGGCCTCGGCCTGCTTGACCTGGGCGCCGGCCGCGGCCGCCTGGGCGCGCACCTGCGCGACTTGCGCGCCGGCTTGTTCGATCTGCTGCTGCACGCTGGCGATCTGGGCTTCGATCTGCTCGACGCGCACGGCGTGGTCGGCCGGATCCAGCTCGGCGATCACGTCGCCCGCCTTGACCATCTGGTTATCGTCCACCAGCACGCGGGTGACCACGCCGGCCACGCGCGCCGACACCGGGTGCACGCGGCCGGTGACGTAGGCGTTCTCGGTCTCCACGAAGTGCTGGCTCTTGTACCACATGCGTCCACCCGCCCCGAGGGCCGCCAGCGCGATCAGCCCGACCACGGTCAGCACGCGCTTGTTCGGCGGCGCCTTGGCAGGGGCCGACGGCGGGACGGGTGCGGCGGGGTTGGATGCGGCTGCGGCTGGCTTGTGCTCGGCCGGGGTGTGCGCTTCTGCCATGGAGTACTCCGAAGAAATGAAATGGGTTATGCGCATTATTTTCCACTCCGCGCCGGAAGTCAAGAAATGAAACGGTTGCATTTCATTAGAGTTTCCTCTAAAGTCCGCTTCATGAGCAAACCGATGTCCCCTCACACCTGCGGCGTCAAATCAGCCGGCCGGCCGAAAGCGTCGGAGGTGGAAGCACGTACCCAGGAACTGATCCAGGCCGCAGCCGGCCTGTTCCTCAAGCATGGCTATACCAAGGTGAGCCTGGAGGCGATCGCGCGCGAGGCGCGGGTGGCGGTGCGCACCATCTACGTGAAGTTCGGCGGCAAGGCGGGCCTGCTCAAGGCCGCGCTGGCTTCGCGACGCGAGCGCTTCTTCCCTGCCGGCAGCATGGAAGACGACACGCGTCCCATACGCGAGGTGCTGGACGACTTCGCCCGTGTGTTTTCCGTGCTGCTGTGCGAGCCGGAAGCCGTGGCCCTGCAGCGCGTGGTGATCGCGGAATCGGCCAGCAATCCGGAACTGGCGGAAGCCTTCTACGACGCCGGGCCGCGCCTGACGCGCGAGATGCTGGACCGTTATTTTTCCCGGCTTGAAGTGCGCGCGCAATTACGCGAAGGCCTGCCCTACGAGCTGCTGCCGGCCTACCTGATCGGCTGCATCAGCGGCGATCCGATCGGCCGCTTCCTGTTCCCTGAACAGGAACCCTGCGGCGAGGAAGCGCAGCGCCTGCTGAGTCAGCGCATGGAACTGTTTTATCGTAGTATTCTCAAGAGTCCATAAGGCAAGATTGTGCGTCATCGCACCGACCCGCCTCTGCCTTGTGTGAGACCCTGAAGGCCTTTACAGGAGGATGTCATGAATACTAACAACACAACAGCGGCGCACCGCGAGGAGGCAGCATGAGTAAGTCTTCCCGTTACGAATGGCGTGACCAGCAGGCGTCGCTGCAAGAACGCATGAAGTGCTTTATCGAAAATCCCGGCAATGAACAGCTCGAAGCCGTCGTTGCCGAAATGCGCGCCTACGCGGCCGCTGCGCAGTCGGGGGCGATCGATATTCCGCAGCGCTTCGTCAGCTTCGGCTGAGCAGGCGTAGGGTCGCAAAAAACCGTCCAGTATTTACTGGGCGGTTTTTTTTCGTCTGCTTGTTTCTGCAGGCGCTGGTTGAACTACGCAAACCACTAACTTCAAACCGTCGCCACCGGCACCGGCGTCGCCGACCCCAAATCCTCCATGTCATACACCCGCGTCAAGCAATGCACCGTGCGTGACGCCCGGTGCCGCTCGTGGATCTCGCGGGTCACCACCTCCACCCTCCTCGGGCGCAGCGCCACCTGGCGCGGATCGATGGCGTCCTGCCCGTGATCTTCGAAACGGGCCGCCAACTGCTGGGAAATGGTGCCGTGCACGGTCGCGGGTTCGCCGCGGATCGTGGTCTTGAGTTCGAAGCAGCGGGATTCGGGCAGCACGAAGACCGTGCCGATGTATTCATTGCCGTGTTCGTCCATGTCAGCCTCCTGAGCCAGACGCGACCGCGGCAAAGGAATTGCCGCCTCATGCCGCCATCATAACGATTCGCCAGCCGGCGGCAACCGGCGCACGCTTGGGTCATGACATTTCGCGCCGTTAAGCTGCAACTCGCGCCGTCCGGGCCCCGGCTCGTCGCACGCCCCCGCACGCGCGCATCCGGGCCGCTACAGTGCCTCCATCAACCAACGAATGGAGACACCAATGACCCTCATCCGCACCGCTGCCTGCTGCAGTCTCTTCCTGATGTCCGCCGCCGCCCAGGCCGGCGACCTGGCGATCCGCATCGACGACGTCAAATCCTCCGAAGGCAGCATCATGGTGGCGCTCTTCGATTCCGCCGACAGCTTCCTGAAACGCCCTGCCAAGGTAGCGCGCGTGCCGGCCAGCGCCGGTACGGTGAATGTGCTGATCAAGGACGTGCCGGAAGGAGAGTTCGGCTTCAGCCTGTTCCATGACGCCAACGGCAACGGCAAGATGGACCGCAACCTGGTCGGTATCCCGACCGAGGACTATGCCTTCAGCAACAATGCCCTCGGCAAGATGGGCCCGCCATCCTTCGAGCAGGTGAAGTTCGCCATTCCCGCCGCCGGCACGGCCACCACCATTTCGCTGCGCTAAGGCCATGAACCGCCGCCGCTTTCTCGAATCCGGACTCGGCCTGGCCGCCCTGGCGCTCACGGGCGCCGCCCGCGCCGATGCGGAAACCTACCGCCGCTTTCACGCCGCCCTCGCCCGCCAGCCGGCTTTGGCCGTGTATGCCGACACGGTCGGCAGCCAGGCCGGCCAGGCGGTGATCAGCGGACGGCTTCCCGCCGACCTGCAGGGCAGCTTTTACCGTAACGGCCCTGGCCGCTTCGAACTCGGCGGCGAGCGTTACCAACACTGGTTCGATGGCGACGGCTTCGCCCAGCGCTGGACCATCGCCGGCGGCCGCGTGAGCCACCGGGGCCGCTTCGTCGAAACCTGCCGCTACCTCGATGAAACCCAGGCTGGGCAGTTCCTCTACCCCTCGTTCGGCACCCACTTGGCGCGCCGGGGCTTTCGCGACAACGACACCCTGAACGCCGCCAATACCAACCTGCTGCCCTTCAATGGCCGCGTGTACGCGCTGTGGGAAGGCGGGTCGGCCACCGAAGTCGATCCGGACACCCTGGCCACGGTGGGCCTCAAGACCTGGCGCGATGACTTGCGCGCGATGCCCTTCTCGGCCCATCCCAAGCTGGATCCCCAGGGCGGCATGTGGAACTTCGGCGCCCTGCCCGGCTCGGGCCGCATTGCCCTGTACCAGATCGGAAGCGACGGCCAGGTCTTGCGCACGGGCGTGATCGAGGTGCCCCGGCAAGCCATGGTGCACGACTTCGCTGTCAGCGCGAGCCACCTGATCTTCCTGGTGCCGCCCTACGATCTGCAGCCCGGCAACAGCATGAGCTTCGCCGAGCGCCACCGCTGGGCCGGCGACGGTCCCTCGGCCCGTCCGCTGCGCGTGGTCGTGGTGTCGAAAGACAGCTTAACCGTGCGCAAGGTGTTCGAGCTGCCGCCGCAGATGGTGTTCCACTTCGGGAACGCCTGGGAAGACGGCGCCTGCACCCGCTTCGACGTGGTGCTGCATGCGGGCGACGTGCTGGCCGAGCTGGGCGGCCTGATGGCCGGCGAGCGCCCCGCCAGCCTGCAGTCCCGTAGCGAAGCGGTGCAGGTCTGCCTCGACTATGCGGCCGGCCAGGCGCGCACCAGCCGCCTGTTCGGGCCCAGTGAATTCCCGCGCGTGGCGCCGCAGGTGGTCGGCAGCCGCCACCGCCGCCTGGTCCTGCTCGGCGACGGCGGCGAGGCCGTGCTGTCGAGCGTCAACCTGGTGGACACGGACACGGGCACGGTGGACAGCTACCGCTTCGGCGCCGGCTGGCAGGTGGAAGAGCACGTCCTGGTCCCGCGCCGTCATGCACGCTCCGAAACCGACGGCTACCTGGTCGGCGTGGCGCAGGACCTGCGCAAAGGCGTGGGCGTGCTGACCGTGTTCGATGCGGCGCGGGTCAGCGCCGGGCCGCTGGCGCTGGCGAGGCTGCCCTATCGCACGCCGCACTGCTTTCATGGTAATTTCTTGTCCGCATGATCACTACCCAAGAACCTGCCGCCGCCAACCTGGCCCGCGAGCGCGGCCACCATCCGCTGGAACTGATTCCGCTGTTCCGGCGCTGGCCGCCTTCGCTCCTGCGCAACCTGCTCTATACGGCGATCTGGAGCAGCGCGCTCGCGCTCGTGCTGACCGTGCTGCAGAAACTGATGGGCCGCTCGGGCATGTCCTTCGCGCGGCTGCTGTTCGCCACCCTGGTCATCAGCAACCTGATCGGCTTCATGATCCACGGGATGCTGGAGCTCCTCGAACGTAACTTCCCGCGCGATAAGCTGTGGCGCTTCCGTGCAGCCCAGGTGCTGGCGATCGCGCTGGCCAGCGTGATCGGCATCCCCTTCGGCAATGCGCTGGTCGTCGGCAGGAGCCCGCTGCGCTTTTTCCAGTACACCGACACCCTGACCTTCCTGCTGGCCTTCGCCCTGATCACGGCGGCATTGATGGTCATGGTGCTGTCCGCTGGCGAACGGCGCATGCGGCGCGCGGCCGAGATGGCGCGGCAGCAGGAACAGATCGCCGCCGCCGGCCGCTTGGTGGCCGAGGCGCGCCTGCGCGCGCTGCAGGCGCAGATCGAACCGCACTTCCTCTACAACACCCTGGCCAACGTAGTCAGCCTGATCGACAGCCAGCCGGCGCAGGCGCGCCGCATGCTGGAGCGCTTCATCGACTACCTGCGCGCCAGCCTGGCGGCCAGCCGCGCCGAGCATGCGACCGTGGGCAGTGAACTCGACTTGGCCGGTGCCTACCTCGACGTGCTGGACGTGCGCATGGCCGGGCGCCTGCGCTGGCGGATCGAGGCCGAGCCTTCGGTGCGCGCCCTGCCGATGACGCCGATGCTGCTGCAGCCGCTGGTGGAGAACGCGATCATGCACGGCATCGAGCCCAAGCTGGACGGCGGCGAGATCGTCATCCGTGCGCGCCTGGACGGCGGCATGCTGTGCGTCGAAGTGGCCGACAGCGGCCTCGGACTGCGCTTGGCGCCGCCGCGTCCCGGCGGCGGCTTGGGGCTGGCGAACCTGCGGGAGCGGCTGCGCCAGCTCGGCGGCCAGGTCCAGCTGATTGAAAACCCGGAGGGCGGCGTGACCGCGCGCCTGCTGCTCCCTTCTCCGACGGTGACATCATCGACCATCCCCGCGCCCTGATCGCAGACGACGAACCGCATCTGCTCGACTACCTCGCTTCCCAACTGGCCATAGCCTGGCCGGAGCTGCGCGTCACGCGCGCCGCCAACGGCATACAGGCCCTGGAACTGATCGACGAACTGGCGCCGGACGTGGTGTTCCTCGACATCCAGATGCCGGGGCTGACCGGGATCGAGCTGGCGGCCCGCCTGTGCACTGGGCCGAAGCCGCCGAGGGTGGTTTTCACGACGGCGTATGAGCATTACACCTTGCAGGCATTCGAGCATGCGGCCTTCGATTACCTGCTCAAGCCGATCGGGCTGGAGCGGCTGCAGCGGACGGTGGATCGGCTCAAGCAGGCCCTGCCTACGCCGGTTCCGGCGGCGGATGCGCTGCAGGCGCTGCTGCGCCAGATCGGCGTCGGGACGCCCGCGCCTTTGCAGTGGATCCGGGCGGCGCATGGGCAGGAGACGCGGCTGATTTCCATCGACGAGGTGATTTACTTTCAGAGCAACGACAAGTACACCAGCGTGTTCCTGGCGGATGGGGAGAGCTTGATCCGGACGCCGCTCAGCAAGTTAAAGGAGCAGCTCGATCCGCAGCGGTTCTGGCAGATTCATCGCGGGATCATTGTCGCGGCGAAGCATGTGGCCGGGACGAGGACGGATTTTCGCGGGAGGTTGCTGGTGCGGCTCAAGGGGCGGGAGGAGCAGCTGGTGGTGAGCAGGAATTATGTGGAGTTGTTCAGGCAGATGTAGCTGGCGTTTCTGTTCTCACTGCTCTGCGAACTTGGATTCCGGCCGAGGGGGACCTAAGTCCGCACCGCAGCCGGCAACGCATAAAAAAACGGGACCAAAGAGGC
>NZ_JAGKSG010000083.1:0-9901 GCF_018119385.1 Massilia sp. AB1
GCCAGGCACGCGCCGCCGCACCCCAGCAGCCGGCCATGCGCCAGCAGCAACAGCAGCCCGCCGACGACGAGCCTCCATCCTGGGTGACCGAATTTTCCGACGACACCGCCGTCGCCGCCGAGGCGCCGGCCGTGGTCGCTCCGCCGCAGCCGGCGCGGGTCGCCGCGCCGTCCGCGCCGCCGCATCCCTACGTCGTCACGCCCGTGCCCGAGATCAATTGGGACGGCAACTGGCCCGCGCTGGCCGGCAGCCTGCCGCTGCGCGGCGTGGCCCAGCAGCTCGCCCTGCAGACCGAGCTGATCGGCTGCGTGGCGTCCGAGCACGCCGTGACCTTCCGCCTGCGCGTGCCGGTCGATACCCTGCGCGCCAGCGGCAATAGCGACAAGCTGGCCGCGGCCTTGCAGGAACATTTCCCGAATCTGCGTGTCACGGTCGATACCGAAATCGGCCCCGTGTGGTACACCGCCGGCGCCGAACAGCGTGCGGCGCGCGAGGAACGCCAGCGCCAGGCCGAAGCCACCGTGGGCGCCGATGCCTTCGTGCAGGAGATGGAGCGCACTTTCGGCGCCTTCATCGTGCCGGGCTCGGTCAAGCCGCCGGTCGCCTGAGCGACCGGCAAGGACGCACAAACCCATTTACCCATCCGGACAACTTGGAGAAACCACCATGATGAAAAACCAGCTCGCAGGCCTGATGAAGCAGGCGCAAGCCATGCAGGACAACATGAAGAAGGCGCAGGAGCAGCTGGCTCAGATCGAAGTCGAAGGCCAGTCGGGCGCCGGCCTGGTCAAGGTCGTGATGACCTGCAAGAACGACGTCAAGCGCGTCACCATCGACCCGTCGCTGCTGGGCGACGACCGCGACATGCTGGAAGACCTGGTCGCCGCGGCCTTCAACGACGCCGTGCGCAAGGCAGAAGCGACTTCCGCCGAGAAGATGAGCGGCCTGACCGCCGGCATGCCGCTGCCGCCTGGCTTCAAGATGCCGTTCTGACGCCAAGGCTGATGTTCGTCATTTCGCTCAGCTATACCGCGCCGCTCGAGCACATCGACGCGCACCTGGCCGCCCACCGGGACTACCTCGCCGCGCAGTATGCGGCGGGCCATTTCCTGATGTCCGGGCCAAAGGTGCCGCGCGAGGGCGGCATCATCCTGGCCGACGCGCCCAGCCGCGCGGCGCTGGAAGCGGTGCTGGGCGAGGATCCGTTTCACAGGGCAGGGGTGGCGCGCTACGAGATCACCGAGTTCAAGCCCCTCATGACGGCGCCGGCGCTGAGCGCCTGGCGAGCCTGACATGTCCAAGTCCCTCGAATTCCTTACCGAATCCCTGCGCCGCCTCCCGGGCGTGGGCCCCAAGTCGGCCCAGCGCATGGCCTTCCACCTGCTGCAGCACGACCGTGAAGGCGCGGCCCAGCTGTCGCGCGCGCTCTACCAGGCGGTCGACACGGTGCACCACTGCGCCATGTGCAATACCTTCTCGGACACCGAGGTCTGCGACCTGTGCGCCGACGAGGCGCGCGACCACAGCCTGCTGTGCATCGTCGAAACCCCGGCCGACCAGCTGATGATCGAGCAGACCCTGACCTACAAGGGCCTGTACTTCGTGCTGATGGGCAGGCTGTCGCCGCTGGACGGCATCGGTCCCAAGGACCTGCACCTGGACAAGCTGGTCAACCGCGCAGCCGACGGCGTGGTCCAGGAAGTGGTGCTGGCCACCAATTTCACCAACGAGGGCGAAGCCACCGCCCATTACATCAGTGAAATGCTGAAGGCGCGCGGCCTGAAAGTCAGCCGCCTGGCGCGCGGCGTGCCCGTCGGCGGCGAGCTTGAGTACGTCGATGCCGGCACGATAGCGCGCGCCATGATCGACCGCCGCAGCGCATAATGGTTGTAACGACAACCCGGTAGCAGTCGGTTCAAGTCAGCACGGGTGCCTGTGCGTGCGCGCAAGCCCGATGTGCGGGCCGCTGCTATCGTAGGCTCTTTCAGCGGACCCGACATGCACCTCGTCGATATCACGATGTTCTATGCCGCGGAAGGCGGCGGCGTCAGCACTTACCTGAACGCGAAATCCCATTGGCTGGCCGAGCATGGGCTCATGCGCCACACCATTCTCAGCCCCAACGTGGACGATGGCGGCGACATCCCTTCGCTGGTGCGCGTGCCCGGCGTGCCGCTGCCCGGCATCAACGGCTATCGCATGCCGGTGTCGGTCGCGGCCCTGGCGCGCCGGCTCAAGGCCAGCGAGCCCGACCTGATCGAGGTCGGCGACGCCGGCCACAGCGCCTGGGCCGCCTTGCGCCTGCGCGAGCGGCATGGCGTGCCGGCCATCGCCTTCTACCATTCCGACCTGCCGCGCCTGGTGGAGAACCGCTTCGGCCAGGCCGCGCGCCAGGCCACCTGCAAATACCTGGCCCACCTGTACCGCGAGTTCGACCTGGTGCTCGCGCCCAGCCGGCTGATGGTCGGGCAGCTCGAGGCGATGGGCGTCAAGGGGGCGCTGCACCAGCCGCTGGGCATCGCCAGCGACGTGTTCCGGCCCGACCGGCGCGATCCCGGCCTGCGCGCCGAGCTCGGCATTGCGCCGGATGCGCGCCTGCTCGTCTACGCGGGCCGCTTTACGCCGGAGAAAAAGCTCCCGCTCCTGATCGAGGCCGTGCGCAAGCTGGGCGCGCCTTACCACCTGCTCATGGTGGGCGGCGGCGAAGAGCCGCCGCGCGGCGAGCGCATCAGCGTGCTGCCGTTCCAGCGCGACCAGCGCGACCTGGCGCGCCTGCTGGCCAGCTGCGACCTGCTGGTGCACCCGGGCGATTGCGAGACCTTCGGCCTGATCGTGCTGGAAGCGATGGCTTGCGGCCTGCCGGTGGTGGCCACGAGCGGCGGCGGGGTGGCCGAGCTGGTGGACGAGCGTTCCGGCATCCTGGCGCAGCCGAACTGCGCCGACAGCCTGGCCGGCGCCATCGAGGCGATCTACGAACGCGACATGGCCGCGCTGGGCGAGCACGCCCGCCACAAGACGCGCGAATATTTCGACTGGAACCAGATCTTTCCGCAGATCCTGCGCCGCTACCACAGCCTGCTGGGCGCGGGCCAGGCGGCGCAGCCGGCGCTGGAGCGCATCTGTGTTACCGACTGAGGCCGCGCTCTGCGTGTCCATCCACGACGTGGCCCCGTCCACGTGGGACGAGTGCCGGCGCCTGGCCGAAGCGATCCGCGAGGTCGCCGACATCCCGCTGACCTGGCTGGTGGTGCCGGCCTACCACCGCGGCGGGGGCGAGGAGCGACGTATGCGCGCCGGGCTGGACGCGGCGCTGGCGCGCGGCGACGAACTGACCCTGCATGGCTACACCCACCTCGATACCAGCCCGCGCGGCGAGGGCTGGCGCGACCGCTTCCTGCGCGGCGCCTACAGCCGCGAAGGCGAGTTCGCCGCGCTGACTGCGGAGGAAGCGGAGCGCCGCATCCGCCTTGGACTCGACTGGTTCGCGGCCCAGGGCTGGCCGGTGAGCGGCTTCGTGCCGCCGGCCTGGCTGATGGGCGAGGATGCCTGGCGCGCGCTGCGCCGTTTCCCATTCGCGTACACGACGACCTTTACCCGCTTCCATCTGTTGCAGGGCGAAGAGGGAAGCGAGGCTGGGAAGCTTGGCGGCTTGCCGGAAGAAAGCAGGGCGCCGGCATGCCGGTCGACGTATTCGCCCTCGCTGGTCTACGCCGCGCGTAACCGCAGCGGCCGTCTTTTATCACCGGTCATGGCCGACCTGACGTCCGCCTTGCTGTCCCGGGCGCCGCTGATTCGCCTGAGCCTGCATCCGCCGGATGTGCGCTATCCCCGCCTGCTGCGTCATGCGCAGCGGACGGTCGAGCGGCTGCTGGCGCGCCGCACGCCGATGACCAAGGCGGCGTTCGCGCGGCTGCTCACCAGTACGGTCCCCAATAGCCCGCACCACGCCAGCGCGGTCCCCAGCCTCCGTAATACGATGGAGTATTGCCAAGGCGGCGGAGCTCGTCCTTCGTGCTGAGCTGCAGCACGCAGTTGCGCCAGGCGTCGCTTTCGGCCGTATAGCCGAGCCGGACACAGGCTGGTCCGTAGATGGTGATCATCTGCGCCATGTCGGCCTGCATGCGGGCCGCGCGTTCTTCGGGTGAGGTGGCGCACGCCGACAGCAGCGGCACAAGGCAGGCCAGGGCGGCTGCCGAAACAGGAATACGCAATGAGGTACGCATGGGTCCTCCCTTCGCGCCGTGGATGGCGCCAGGACAGAATAGCATAGGGGCGGTGGAGGCCGTTGTACGGAGGCGGGTCAAATGTGCGCGGAGGTTTTAGTAAGGAGTGATGGTCGTGGTCTGCGGGCAAACTTGGGTTCCGGCCTCCGCCGGAACCCAAGTTGACCTTCCGCCCGCGCTGCATTTTCAGAACGACCGTACTCCCACCAGGCGCTTTTTCTGGCAAGATACGCCCCCTAAAAACAAGGAGGAGACACATGCGCAAGCGTGGATGGAAAACCTGGACCCTGCGGACGCTGGCCGCGGTGCTGGGTTTATTGCTGCTGGCCGTGCTCGGCGCCTGGCTGTACCTACGTGGCAGCCTGGCCCAGCTCGACGGCGAGCGCACGGCGCCTGGCCTGACTGCCGAGGTGACCGTGGCGCGCGACCGCGACGGCGTGCCCGTGATTCAGGGGAGCAGCCGCGGCGACGTCGCCTATGCGACCGGCTTCGTGCACGCCCAGGAACGCTACTTCCAGATGGATCTGCTGCGCCGCACCGCGGCCGGCGAGCTGGCCGAGCTGTTCGGCCCGCGCGCGTTGCCGCTCGACCGTGACCATCGCCTGCACCGCTTCCGCGCCCGCGCGGAAAGCGCCCTGGCGCGCCTGAACGGGCCGGAACGCGACCTGCTCGACCGCTACGTCGCCGGCGTCAACGACGGCCTGAAGGCCCTGCGCGCCAAGCCCTTCGAATACGCCCTGACCGGCAGCGCGCCGCGTCCGTGGACGGCCCAGGATTCGCTGCTGGTCGCGTGGGCGATGTACATCGACCTGCAGAACAACCTGGCCCCGCGCGAGCTGGCGCGCGGCTGGATGCGCGAGCACAGCGACGCCGCCCAGCTGGCCTTCCTGCTGCCCGACGCCAGCGCCATCGACGCTACCCTCGATGCCCCCGCTACTCCCGCTTCGGCGCCCGCGCTGGCGCCGATCCCTTCCCACGCCCCGGACTGGTGGGGACCGGCCTCGAAAGTCCCGGTCCAGCTGGCCGCCGCCGATTTCACCGATTCGGTCGGCAGCAACAACTACGCGGTGGCGGGCAGCCGCACCAGCAGCGGCGCGGCCATCGTCTCGGACGACATGCACCTGGGCCTGCAGTTGCCAAACATCTGGTTCCGCGTCGTGCTGCGCTTCCCCGACGCCAGCGCCGCCGGCGGCCAGCGCCGCGTGGTCGGCGTGACCCTGCCGGGCGCGCCGCCTTCGGTGATCGTCGGCAGCAACGGCCAGGTGGCCTGGAGCTTCACCAACAGCTACGCCGACCTGCTCGACCTGGTCGAACTGGGCAAGGACGCCGCAAAAGGCGCTCAGGTGCGCACCCCGAACGGCTGGGAAACCCCGCGCGAGCACGTCGAGCTGATCGCGGTGAAGGGCGCGCCCGCCGAACGCTTCGTGGTGCGCGACACTTCGCTCGGCCCGATCCGCACGGTGGACGGCCGCGACTACGCGGTGCACTGGATCGCCCACGATCCCCAGGCGGTGAACCTGAATCACCTGAAGCTGGAAGGCGCGCGCAGCGTCGACGAGGCGCTGGCGATCGCCGCCATCGACGGCATCCCCGCCCAGAACTTCGTGGCTGGCGATGCGCGCGGCAATATCGGCTGGACCATCGCCGGCGTGCTGCCGCGCCGTACCACGCCGCCGCCCGTCGCCACCTTCCCGCTCGACCCGGACGGCCATGCGCCGACCTGGAACGGCCTGCTGCCGGCGGCGGACTATCCGCGCGTGCTCAATCCGCGCGAGGGGCAGATCACCACCGCCAACAGCCGCCAGCTGATGGGTGCGGGATCGGAGCGCATCGGCGACGGCGGCTTTGACCTGGGCATGCGCAATCGCCAGCTGCACGACGGCCTGCTGGCGCTGGGCGCCAAGATGGACGTGCGCCAGGCCTTCGGCGCGGCGCTCGACGACCGCGCGCTGTTCATCGCCGACTGGCGCCGGCGCGCCCTGGCGGCGCTGGATGCGAGCGCGCTGAGCGGCAAGCCGCAGCGCGCCGAGTTCCGCCGCCTGCTGGAAACCAGCTGGGACGGCCGCGCCAGCGTCGATTCGGTCGGCTACCGGCTGGCGCGCGACTACATGTGGGCGCTGCACGAGCTGCTCTACGGCCAGGCCATGGCCGCGATCAAGGAGCGCGATCCCAAGGCCACCGCCGCCATGGCCGGCAGCCGCTGGCCGCTGGTGGTGGCGCGCCTGCTGGACGAGCAGCCGGCCGGCTGGCTGCCTACCGGCTATCCGACCTGGCAAGCCTTGCAGCTCGCGGCGGTGGACCGCGTGATCGCGGCCATCGAGGAAGAGGGCAAGATCCTGGCGCAAGCCAGCTGGGGCGAGCGCAACACGGCCAATGTGGCGCATCCGATCAGCATGGCCGTGCCCGCGCTGCGCTTCCTGCTGGCCGCGCCGGGCGACCGCCTGCCGGGCGACGCCCACATGCCGCGCGTGGCGGGGCCGAAGTTCGGCCAGTCGGAACGCTTGACGGTGTCGCCGGGACGGGAAGAAGAAGGCCTGTACAACATGCCGGGCGGCCAGAGCGGCCATCCGCTGTCGCCGTACTTCCTGGCCGGGCACGCCGCCTGGGCCGAAGGCAGGCCGCTGCCGCTGCTGCCGGGGACGGCCCAGCACACGCTGCGCCTGGTCCCCTGAGCTTTACCTGGCGGGCAGCGCCAGGGTGACGCTGCCCAGCATGTCGGTAATCGCCTCGGCGCTCGACGGGCGGCCGAGGAAGTAGCCCTGCACCATGTCGCAGCCGTATTCCTCGAGCAGCAGCAGCTGCTCGCCGGTCTCGACACCTTCCGCCACCACCACCATCTTGAGTCCGTGCGCCATCGCGATGATGGCGCGCGTGATGGCCGCGTTTTCCGAATCCTGGGGCAGGCCGCAGATGAAGCTGCGGTCGATCTTCAAGGCGCGCACGTCGAAGCGCTTGAGATAGTTCATCGACGAGTAGCCGGTGCCGAAGTCGTCGATCGACAGGTAGACGCCGATGCCGCGCAGCTGCTCCAGGGTGGCCAGCGTGGCGCGGGCGTCGTCCATTAGGGTGCCTTCGGTCAGCTCCAGTTCCAGCAGGCGCGGGTCCAGCCCGGTCTCGTGCAGGGCCGAGAGCACCATCTGCGACAGGTTCTCGTCCTTGAACTGCTTGGCCGACAGGTTGACCGCCATGCGCATCGTGCGCCCGGTCAGGCGCTGCCAGGCGCGCGCCTGGCGGCAGGCGGTGCGCAGCACCCATTCGCCGATCGGCACGATCAGGCCGGTCTCCTCGGCGAGCGGAATGAACTCGGTGGGCGGCACCAGCCCGCGCTCGGGATGGCGCCAGCGCACCAAGGCCTCGACGCCGACGATCTCGGCGCTCGCTACGTCCCGCTGCGGCTGGTAGAGCAGGTACAGCTCGTCGTTCTGCAGCGCCTTGCGCAGGCCGACTTCCAGCTTCACGTGACTCATGATCTGCATGGTCAGCGAAGAGCTGTACAGCTTGGCGTTGTTCTTGCCGCAGTTCTTGGCGTGGTACATCGCGGTGTCGGCGTATTTGAGCAGCGAGCCGCAATCGTCGCCGTCTTCCGGGAACAGCGAGATGCCGATGCTGGCGGTCACGAAAATCTCGTTGCCCTCGATGAGGAAGGGCCGGCGCATCGCCTCCTTCACCCGGTGCGCCACGTTCAGCGCGTGCTCGACCCGTTCCAGATCCGGGATCAGGATCGTGAACTCGTCGCCGCCCAGGCGCGCCAGGTTGGTGCTGTTCTCGCCCCGCGAATCTCCCCTCGATACCAGGTCGCTGGGGCGCGTCGTGTCGCGCAGGCGCTCCGACACCATCTTGAGCAGGGCGTCGCCCGCGTTGTGGCCGAGCGTGTCGTTGATGCGCTTGAAGGCGTCCAGGTCCATGAACAGCACCGCGAACTTCTTGTTGCCGATCTTGGAGCGCTGCAGCTCGCGCTCCAGCGTCTCCAGGAAGGCCTGGCGGTTCGGAATGCCGGTCAGGCTGTCGCAATAGGCCAGGCGCCGGATCTGCTCTTCGGCGCGCTTGCGTTCACTGATGTCGCGCACCAGGCCCAGCACCTGCGAGGGACTGGTCGCCACCAGGCGCGCCTCGAAGTGCTGCACTTCGCCGCAGTCGGTGGTTTCGTACTCGACCGAACGCACCTGCTGGGTGGCCAGCACGGTCTTCATCTGCTCCAGCATGCGGTGCGCGATATCGGCCGGCAGCACGTCGCTGACATGGCGCCCCACCACGTTGCGGTCGATGCTCGCCGCCTGCGCGACGCGCCCGCGCCCATTGCGTTCCTGTCGCAGACGCGCATGTCCCGGCTCATAATCGAGGTAGAAGCCGTCCGCGTTCATGCGGAAGAAGGTGTCGGGAATGGCCGCCAGCACGGCGCGGTTGTGGGCGTCGGCGATGCGCAGGCGCGCGATGGCGTCGCTGGCGCGCAGCACGTACAGCACGCGGTGGCCGAGGATGGGCCAGTTGATCGGCTTGGAGACGAAGTCGGTGGCGCCGGCCTCGTAGGCATGGGTGACCGCCTCGACGTCGTCGCCGCCGGTTACCATCACGATGGGTATGCCGACGCCGTCCCCGGTTTTGGCAGCCTCGGCGGCCCGGATCGCGGTGCAGGCCGCGAAGCCGTCCATGCGCGGCATGTCGACGTCCATCAGGATCAGGTCCGGATGGCGCGAGGCGGCCAGTTCGACCGCTTCCAGGCCGTCCGCCGCTTCGATGGCGTCGAGCCCGACCTGGGCCAGCATCTCGAGCATCAGGAGACGCATCACCGGATCGTCGTCGGCGACCAGGACCGTCCCGCGCTGGGGTGGAGAAGAGGCTGGCATGCTAGGTTTCCTTTTCTAGGAGGGCATTGAGCGATTCGCGCACCGACAGGAATTCGCTTTCCATGTCGGCGAAGAGGGGGGCACCGCCATCGACCTTGCCGGCGCGCCCGATCTGTTCCAGGTCGCGGCACAGCGCGGCCAGGCGCGCGGCGCCGATATTGGCGCTGGCCGACTTGAGGCTGTGGGCGATGCGGCGCAGGCCTTCCGGGTCGCCACCGGCGAGCGACTGGCGCAGCGCCGCCATGTGGCGCGGGGTATCGGTGACATAGGCCGCCACCACCTTCTGCACCAGCGCGTCGCCGCCTTCGAGGCTGAGCGCGCGAATGTTGTCCAGCGCGGCCAGGTTGACGGGATCATGGCGCGGCGCCGGCGCCGGCGCTGCCGGTACACCGGGCGGATCGTCGTGATGGCGTGAAGCGCTCAGCGGCAGCGACACCCAGCGCCCGATCACGCCGGCCAGCTGCTGCTGGGTGAAAGGCTTGGACAGGTAATCGTCCATGCCGGCCGCCAGGCAGGCCTCGCGGTCGCCCTGGAGCGCATTGGCGGTGATGGCGATGACGGGCAGGGTGCGCGCGCGGCCCGCTTCGCGCTCGTAGCGGCGGATCGCCGAGGTGGCGGCGAAGCCGTCCATCACCGGCATCTGGCAATCCATCAGCACCGCATCCCAGCCGCCTTCGCGTACGCACCTCAAGGCATCTTCGCCATTGCGCGCGCAGTGGGCTTCCAGCCCCAGGCTTTCGAGCATGGCCTTGGCAACTTCGACATTGACCGGATTGTCCTCGGCCAGCAGCACGCGCCGCGCGCGCCGTCCCGATGGCTGGCGTCCGGGCGGCA
>NZ_JAGKSG010000084.1:0-9807 GCF_018119385.1 Massilia sp. AB1
CGCGCCGCTTCTTCTTCCGGGGTCGGACCGGCGCCGAGTTCGATCGCCTCCAGCAGCGCACGCACGCTGGCCGGCCGTGCGCCCGGATCGCGCGCGAACCCGGACTGCAGGGCGGTCCACTGGCGCGGCAGCAAGGCGCCCGGCGCACGCATCGCGCCGCTTGCCGGCAGTTCGCCTTCCAGCATCTGGTAAATCATCACCGCGACGGCATAGACATCCAGCGCCGGCTGCGGCTGGCGTTCCGGGTCCGAGGCTTCCGGCGCGCGGTAGCCCGCCGTGCCGGACAGCGCCGGCGCTTCCAGCATCGCCACGCCGCCCGACGCGCGGGCGCGGGCGGCGATGCCGAAATCGAGCAGCTTGATGTCGCCCTTGCTGGTGACGAACACATTGCCCGGTTTGATATCGCGGTGCACCAGCCGGTGCCGCTCCCAGGCGTAGTCGAGCGCCCCGGCCACGGGGCGAAGCATGGCGGCGGCGCGGGGCCAGTCCATGCGCCCTTCGCGGCACAGGACGCTGTCCAGGTCCTCGCCTTCGAGGTATTCCATGATGATGAAGTAGCTGGCCGTGGCCGGATCCTGGGCCCACTCGTAGACGCGCACGATGTGCTCATGCGCCAGGCGGCGTGCGCGGGTGGCTTCCTGGATCAGGAGCTTGGCGTGGCTGGCGGCCTGGGTCGCCTGTGGCGGCAGGATCTTCAGCGCCACCTGGGCGCTGTGGCCCAGTTCCGCATGGGTGGCGAGGTCGGTGGCCTGCCACACCTGGCCCATGCCGCCGTGCGCGATCAGGCGCTCCAGCCGGTAGCGGCGGTTCGGCGGTCCGACTTCCTGCCCGGCCATCAGGCCGATCTCGGTGCCCGGACGCGGCGGCGCCGCGACGACTTCCGAGCCCTGCTCCGGCGTATAGGCGGCGTCCAGGATCGCGTTCTTGCGCAGGTCGAATTCGTGACGGCTCAACAGGCCGTCCTCGTGCAGCGCGCGCAGTTCGCGGATCTTGTCGATGGCGGTTTGCATCGTCAGCTTGCCTTGAGCTCCGCTCCGCAAGAGGGACAGAAGCGGTCCTCGCTACGCACCGCATGGCCTTGCGCGCACGCCCCAGGCTGCGCGACGGGATGGGCGCTGAGCGCGGCCAGCTGGCCCGCGTCCATGGTGGCGTGTACGCGCGTCTTCATGAAGTCGTTCAGCAGCGCGGCGTTCGGCGCGGCGGCCAGGGCCAGCTTGGCCGTGTCGTCCATCGCCGCCAGCGACTCGGCGCGCGCGATCTCCATGCGCGCCAGGTCCAGCGCGTGGGCGCGCTCGGCCGCGCGGGGAAGGTCCTGCACCTCGGTGTAACGCGCATCGGCCTCGATGGTGCGCAGCAGCTTTTCGTGCTGGACGACGGCGTCTGCCTGGCTTTCGCCGCGGCGCAGGCCGGCGATGCGCTGGCGCGCCTGCTCGTCCTCCCATTCCTGCAGGCGTTCGGCCTCGCGCTGGTGCGCGGCGTTCGCCATCAGCAGCGCCTGGTGGCGCGCGACGTGCCCGGCCGCGTCGATGTCGCGCACCCGGCGCGCCGCCTCCGCTTCATCTTCGCGCAGGCGCTTCAGTTCGGCGTGCTGGCGCGCGGCGTCCTCGATCTGGCGCGCCTGTTCGACCTTGTTGCGGATCTGCTGCTGCAGCAGCTGCTGCGAAAAGCGCTGCTGCGCCAGCTGGCGCATCTGCAGCGCCTCCTGCTGCGCCGCGTCGAGTTCGGCGCGCATGCGCACCTGGGCCAGCGCGCGCAGGTGGCGCCATTCCGTGACCTCGTCGGCGCGCGCGGCGCCCTTTTTCGCCATCGCGTGTTCCAGCTCGGCCAGCACCTCGCCGGCGCCGCGCTCCAGCGCCTGCTTGCGCGACTGCGCTTCCAGGATGCGGCCATACAGTTCGATCTGGCGCAGGCGCACGCCGTGCGCGCGGTCGGCGCCCTGCAGCGACAGTTCGGCCTTGGCGATCGCCTCGTCCTGGCGCAGTTCGGCCCGGCGCTGGCGGAGTTTAAGCTCATGCTCGGCGCGCTGCAGGCGGTTCCATTCCTCGGCGGTGTACAGCTCGTCGAGATGGCGCGCGTGCTGGATCTGCACATGCTTTTCGTCCGCCGCCAGCCACAGGCTGCCGACCCGGGCGCGGTTGGCGTCGAATTTGTCGTGGCGCAGCTCCAGCGTATCGACCTGGCTGACCGCCAGGCCGTACTGGGCCAGCAGCAGCCGCAGGCCGCCCTGCAGGCGCTCGTCCAGCTGCTCGCGCAGTTCGCGGTTGCCGGCCATCTCGCGGATCGAACGGGCGCCGACGAATTCGGCGGCCAGCTGGCACACCGGATGGGCGAGCAGCTCGCGCAGTTCGGCGGCGCCGATCGTGCCGGGCATGGTCATGAAGTGGCGCGCGAACGCGGGCACGTTCTCGATCCTGACGCTTACGGTAAAGCGCGCGCGAACGAAGAGGTGTTCGCTGGTGGCGACCTCGTCGAAGTCGAAGCTCACCGGCAGCGCTCCGGTGCGGGTCACCAGGATCTCGGCATGCTGGTCGCGCAGCAGGTGGTTCAGGCGCGTGAAGAAGCCTTCGATCTCGTATTCGCCCTGGGGCACCTCGGTCGCCTTGTCGCCCTGCAGGATGAAGGCGCGCGCCGTGGCCGGGACGCGCAGGGTCTTGACGAACACGCCGGACAGCTCGCGCACGCCGAAGAACACGGCCAGTTCGTCCGGACCGGCCACCCAGCGGTTTTCGCGCAGCACCGGCGCATTGCGCGGCGCGCCGAGGATCAGGCCGCAGCCGGCGCAGTAGCGGGCGTCGCCGCCGTGCTTGCGCTCGCAGCGCGGGCAGGCGGCGCCTTTGACTCCGAACATCTGGAACATATCCGACTCCATTGATTGACTTACAACGCCCACCCGCCGATTCTAGCAGGGGCGCCGGCGCGTCCGCGTGACGCCACGCAGCTAGATGATCCCGATCCGCTCCACGCAGGCCAGGCTGGCGCCGCGCGCGCGCACTGCCTCGCGCAAGCCGGGCGGCAGCGACGCCTCCCAGTCCTTCGGCAGCAAGACCCGGTCGCCCGGCCCGGCCTCGCGCGCGATCAGCGCGCATTTCGGGGCCAGGCCGTCGACGGCGTCGACCTTGCCCGCATGCCAGCTCGACGAGCGCCCGGTTGCGATCACCCGCCCGCGCGCCAGGAATTCGCGTCCGCGCGCCATGCGGTCGGCCAGCACCAGGGCCAGCTCGTAGGAATCGCCCTGGAAGCGCGGCTCGCCGAAACGCACCGTGGTGCGCCACTGGCCTTGCCCGCGGCCGTCGAAATGGCGGCTGCCGGCCAGCACGGCGCGCACCTGCGCCTGGCGCACCGCGTCCAGGTCCGGCACCGCCACCGCCGCGTCCTCGTCCTCCACCGGCTCGGCCAGCGGACGCACGCTCACCTCGACCCAGCCCAGGCTGTCGTATTCGACGCCGCTGTACAGGGGGAACCAGGCGCGTGCGCTGGCCACCCCGGCCGCAGGGTCGGGCTGGCCCACGAAGGCCCCGAGGTGCGCGATGTCGGCGCCTTCGATGCGGCCCAGGTGCCAGGCGTCGGACCAGCCATTGGCCACCATGCCCTGCTGCGGCGCCAGCACGCCGCGCACCATGCGGTCGGCCAGCACGGCCGCCAGCTCCCAGCCGCGCTCGCCGGCCTGGGGTGCGCGGTCCAGGCTCAGCACCACCTGGTCGCGGCTGTCGGCGCGCGCTTCCGTGTGGCGCGCCAGGCGCACCACCTGCTGCATGCGCTGCGCCACCTCGGGTGCGTCCGGCACGCTGCACTTGACGTCGGCCCGGCCGGCGCGCGGCCGGCGCGTGGCCGTCACGGTCAGATGGCCGCCGCGCGGGTCGGCGCTGCGTACCGCAACGCTGTCGATCCCGCCGCTCATGGCGCCACCTCGTCCAGCTCGGTGGCGCTGAGCGCGCGGCGCTCCGCCGTATCGCATTCGAGGTTGCTGACGATGCGGTCCGCTTCGTCGAACAGCAGCGCCGGCGTGACGTCGCCAGCCTGCTTCAGGCGCGCCAACAGCGCCCAGGCTTCGTCGAGCGCGATGGCGGCGCTGCGGCTGTGGCGCGCGCGGCGCAGCTGCTCGCTGGCGGGCAGCGCCTCGTTGGGCGCGGCCAGTTCCAGCGCCGGCATGGTGCCCACCGCCAGGCTGACCAGGTCGAGCCGGCGCAGCAGCTCCTGGTGCTGGCGGAACTGAGACTGGTCGGACGGCAGCACCGCCATGCGCAGGGAGCACATCAGGCAAGGCAGTTCCAGGAACAGGCGGCGCAGCGCGCGCGCATCTTCGCAGGCCGGGTCGAAGGCTTCCGGGGGAGCGGCCGGCGGCGCGGGCGGGAGGAGCGGAACCGGAACCGGCTGCGCCGCCAGGCGCGCTTCCAGCATGCGCGCGTAATCCCGCGACCCGGCCAGGTCGACCGGCACGCAATCGTCCACCGTGATGCCGAAGCGCGTGTACATCAGCTGGTTGAAACCCGAGCGGAAGCTGTTCCATTCCTCCAGCGTGGTGCAGGGGGGCAGTTCCAGGTGTCCTTGCGCCAACTCGTGCTGGAGCGCATGCTCCAGCGCCAGCGCGAAGTCCTCCAGGCCCACCGCCCCGTGGGCTTCGCTGGCCAGGAACAGGTCGAAACGCTGCTGGGTGGCGCGCGGGTCGGTGGCGTCGACCGCGAAACTCAGGCGCAGGCCGATCTCGGGACTGGCCGCGAAGGGCGTCAGGTCGCAGGTATAGGGTCCGGGGTGCACGCACCACGCGGTTTCGCCCTCGATCAGGGCCAGGCGCGCGCCCTCCCCGAGGCGCCGGGTATGGCCGCCCCGGTCCACCAGCACCGCCGCGCAACGCGGAGGGATGATGCAGCCGCCAGGCGCCGGCAAGGCGATGGCGCTCACGCCGAGGCTGGCGCACGAGAACTCCGTCTGCCGCAGCGGACGAAATGCATTCTTGAGCAATGAACCGAACATCAATGTCCTTCCCGGGCCGGCTCCACAGCGAAGACCGCCCCATGCCGCTGAAAATGCTCCGCCGGCGGCGCCGCGAAGGGCCAGGGGCCCTCGCATTCGCCATCGGCGTCCAGGACGCCTTCGAGCACCACCGCGCCCGCGCCGTCCCTTACCTTGATCCGGGGCCGCCCGGCCAGCAGCTGCGGCGCGCGCGCCGCCTGCGGGTCGAGCTGCAGGATCACCTGGGCGCCCGCGAAATGCAGGCGCCACAGTCCATCGTCGGTCGCCAGCACCTCCAGCGGAGCGCCGCTGTCGGCGGCGCGCAGCAGCCCTCGGCTGCCCTGCCAGGCCGCGCGGCGCTCGTCCGCCAGATGCTTGAAACGCCGGATCGTCAGGGGCGATCCCTGCAGGGCCGCCCGCTCCGCCGCCCGCAGGGGACGGCTGCCGTCCAGCGCCGCGCGCAGCACGGCGTCGTCCAGCACCAGCCGGTCGCCTTCGATACGCTGCGCCACCAGCAGCTGCGCTTGCAGCTTGCGTTCCAGTTCCGTCATCCTTTTTCCTCCCTCGTTGCCGTCGCCGCATCCTGCAGGCGCGCGATCGCCGTGTCGCGGCGCTTGCGCAGGGTCGGCAGCGAAATCCCGTCCAACCCGGCCAGTTGCTGCATGGTCGGCAGCTCGCCGGTGGCGGGATCCAGCCACTCGGACGGATAGCTGTCGTCGACAGGCCCGAGCAGTTTCAGGTAGACCGCCAGGCGCACCGGCAGCGTGTCCCCGGCCATTTCCCGCGCGGCCCAGCTGCCGCGCGCTTGCGCGCTTGCCGCCGACTGAAGGTAGCTGGGGGGAAGAGAAACCGACTGCGCGGCGGCGGCCAGGCGCGGGAGATCGGCCTCGTCCGGCAGGTCGGCATCCGGTTCGGGGTCGTCGATGGGCTCCGGCTCTTCCTGGCGCATCTCGAGCACCAGGTCCGGGCCGGGCGTGCTGGCCGCTTCGGATTCGCCCAGCACGCGCAGGTAGTCGTCGAGCCAGGCCGCCGCGTCGCCGGCGTCGTGCAGCCAGTCCTGGTCGCGGTTGCTCGATAGCTGCTCGTAGTCGCCGATCTCGCGCAGCATGGCGGCGATCTTCTCGGGACTGGTCTTGAGACTGGCGAAGCGCTTGGAGCGGGTATGCAGGGGCCCGGGCGCGCCGCCGAAGGCTTCCAGGCTTTCGCTCCAGCGCAGGACCCATTCGGCGCGGCAGTCGGCGATGGAACGCAGCTGGCGCGCCTCGATCGGCATCGCGTCGACTTCCCGTCCGAGGATGGCCCCGACCTGGGCCAGGTGTTCGCGCCAGCCCTCGAACAGGCGCGCGATCTCGTGGCAGGCGGTGTCCAGCATGCGGTAGGCATACATGCGGTTCGGACTGCATGGGCGGCCGCAGGCGGCCTGGTAGTTGTCGCTGTCGACCTTGTCGCGCAGGACGGCGTACAGGTCGTTGAATTTCTTGCGCAGCAGCGCCTCGCCGCCCGGCTGTGCCCAGAAGCGTCCCAGGCGCGCGTGTTCGCCGCTCACCGCCGCGCACAGCGCATCCCAGTCGCCGGGACGGGCCTGGAGCTCGTAGACCAGGGCCAGGGCCAGTTCCGAGACGGTATCGCCATAGCTGTTGCCGGCGGCCGCGCCGCGCCCGCGGGCGCCGTGCAGGGCGCGTGCGACCGCCTCGACGTAGAGGGAGAGCGAGGTGGCGGTGTCGGGTTCGAGCAGCAGGGCCGGGTCGACACGCGCGAACGCCTGCAGGGAACAGTGTCCCAGCAGCTTGCGGACCTGCTCCCAACCATGCTCCTGATACCGGGTTCCCGGTAAACGCATACCGTCCTCGCACTCGATCGCCTCCGCCTGATTCTCTTGCAGCTGGCGGATTGAAACAGATGATGCCATACAAACACGTTTCCGAGGCGCGCAAGAGGCGGCTATTTCTCCTTCTGTTCGCGCGACTGCCCCTCCATCGCGCGCAGCAACGCGGCCACCACGGGCGCCGCATGGCCGCCGCCGGTGGCGTCCGAGTGGCTGACGAAGGCGGCGAAGGCCAGGCGCCGGGTCTGTCCGGGCAGGCTGCCCGGCTCCAGCCAGCCCATGAACCAGACGGTCGCCTGTCCATCCCTGCCCGCCGGCGCCGTCCCCGTCTTGCCGTACAGGCCGGGGCGCAGGCGCTCGAAGGCCGCGCCGCGGAAGGCGCCGGCCGCCGTGCCCCGGTCGATGACGCCCTTCATGCCGGCCCGGATGCGCTCCAGTGGCACATCCAGCGCTTCGCCGGCGGAATCCCGCGCGGCGCGGCCGTCCAGTTGCAGCAGCAGGCGGGGCGTCACGGTCCGCCCCTCCCCCACGGCCGCCGCCGTCAGCGCCATTTGCAGGGGCGTGGCCTGCATGCGCAGGCCGATCGCCATCTGGCGCAGTTCGTGCCGGGTCTGCACCGGGTCGAGGGCGGAAGCGCTGGGCCGCAGGGCGTCCCACTCCGCCCAGCGGTAATCCTCGGGCAGCAGGCCGCCGTCCAGGCGCGGCGCGCTGCCGAAGCCGAGCCGGCGCGCCATCCCGGCCACCGGGCGGATCGTATCGAGCGCCTCCGCGTCGAGCGCGCGCACGCCCGGCACGCCGCCCTCGGGCCGGCCGAGCAGGCTGCGGTCGCTCAGTTCGGCAAGCCAGGCGAACCAGGTATTGATGCTGTAGCTGAGCGCCTGGTCCAGGCCGAGGCGCCCGCCGTGGGCCCGTGCGCTGCCCGACTGTTCGCGGAAGTTGGTGACGTGGGCGCCCTGGCCGGAGGCTGGATAGGTGGCGCTGGCCGCGCGGAAGCCATAGCCGCGCTCGCGCGCCATGCGGTCGAGTTCCTCGACTGGAATGCCGGACAGCAAGCCTTCCAGGCGCGGGTCCTCCTTCGCGGCCTGCTCCAGGCCGAGCGCGGTGATCACCTTGAAGGTGGAACCGGGCGCGCGATGGGCGCCGCCGTCGTGCTGGAAGGCGGCGATGCGCAGCGGGCTGCGGGCCGGGTCGGCGCGGTCGAAGTCGCGCAATTCCGCCCAGCGGGCGGGATCGGCCTTGCCGCTGCCGCTTGACGCCGCCGCCAGGATGTCGCCGCGCTCCGCGTCCAGCAACACCAGCCCGGCCTGGCGTTCCGCCGGCGGCGCCTGGCCGCCAAGGCAGGTCTTGCCGTCCCACTGTCCCTGGCGCATGCCGATGCAGTCGAGCGCCGCCTGGGCCTGGGCCTGCACGCCCAGGTCCAGGCTGAGGCGCGCCTCATGCCCGGCTCCGCCCAGCCGCGCCAGCATCCCGGCCACGCTGCCCGCGTGCTGGCGATGCACGCCCAGCAGCGGGGCCAGGCCGGCGTCCACTGCCGGGCGGCCGTCGGCCCACAGCAGGGCGCCATGGCGATCGCTCAGCCGTACCGGCGTGGCGCCGCCCGTACGCACCGTCGCCTGGCCGGGCAAGGCATGCCAGGCCAGGCGGCCCTCTTCCACGCGCAAGTGGCGGTAGGCCGCATCGGCGTCGCCGCTCAGGCGCGACAGGTCGAGCGGCGCGACCTCCAGCCTGACGCTGCCGGCGCCCGGCTCCGGGGTCAGCAGCACATGCTGGACCATATCGCGCTCCTGGCAGGCGCGCCCGTCGCAGGCGCCGGTGACGGTGGCGCGCGCGCCTTCCGCCCGCAAGAGGCGCCCGGCCAGCAGCAGCTCGGCGGGAGCGCGCAAGGCCGGTGCGCTCAGGGTCACGAGGTTTCCGCCGCGCCCGCCGTCCCAGCCGGCCACCCGCGTCCAGGGCGCCCAGTCCTCCTGCAGGCGCGCGAACAGGCGCATCGCGGCGACCGGCAAGCCTTCGGCGCCCGGCGCCGGCGCATCGGCCAGCCTTGCCTGCCAGGCAAGCCGGCTGCCGGGGCGGACGCGCCAGGCCACCAGCCGCCGTTCGCTGTTGAAGATCCTGACCTGCTCGCGGACATAGGCGCCGTCGGCGCGCTGGTACAGGCGCGCCAGCAGGCTGCGGTCGCCTTCGTCCAGGTTCAGGCCTTCCCAGCCCGGCAGCGGCGCGCGCGCGTCCGGGTCCGCCGCCTGCCAGGCGGCGAGGTCGCGCGGAGCCAGCTCGGCCAGTCCGTCCCTGCTCAAGCGCAGCAGGCCGCGTGCGCGCAGCTGGTCGAACAGGGCCTGGTCTTCCATGCCGGGGGGCGGCGCGGCCGGCACCTGGTAGCTGCCAGGCGCCAGCCGCAGCGCGACGGGTTCGCCTGCCACTGGGAAAGCCTGCAGCAATGCTGCGCCGCCCGCCGCTGCGTCCGGACGGTAGCGCTGGACCAGCAATTCGCCGGCCTGCGGACAGGCGCGGCTGGCGCGTTGCGAAAAGCGCAAGGCTTCGCCCTGCCATACCAGCCAGCCGCCATGGCCGAGCGCCGCCTCGCCGCGGTTTCCCCGCCGGATCGCCCCCTGGGTGGCGTCGCCGATCCAGACGGCGGCCGCGCCGGCCTGCCAGGAAATCTTCAAACCCGATGGCGCATCCCCGGTTACCGTCACGCGCGGCAGGTTTGCACCCAGCAGGACGTTGCGCACAGGACCGCCGCCCGCCCGCGCCAGCGCCGCCGCGCCGTCGAGCGGAAAGCCTATCCGCAGCGGCAACAGCCGCGCACGCGCAGGGTCGAGCACCTGGGTGCACAGGTCGATACGTACCGCCGGCTCGGCCCGCACGCCGGAGGCGGTCAAGAGCGCGGCCCCGCCATGCTGGGCCAGGGTGACGCCTCCCGCCGCCGGGATCTCGATCCGCATCCCGCCAAGGAAGGGCTGCAGGGCCGCCAGCGCGGGGGTGACCGGCGCGCCTTCCGCACCCGGCGCCAGCCGCCGGGCGTGCATTCCCAGCGC
>NZ_JAGKSG010000085.1:0-8976 GCF_018119385.1 Massilia sp. AB1
CCCGCCCCCCCCCGGCGCCCCCCCCCCCCCCCCCCCCCCCCCCCCCCCCCCCCCCCCCCCCCCCCCCCCCCCCCCCGGTTTCCCCCCGCGGAGGTGAAGACGAGCGTTGGCACGACTCATAAAGCAAAAACGCCATCTCCCGCAGGAGATGGCGTTTCCTTTTCAGCGAACTACTCAGGCAGCTTCGACAGCCACCGGCTTGCGAATCAGGTAATCGAAGGCCGACAGCGCGCACTTCGCCCCGTCCCCCGCCGCGATCACGATCTGCTTGAACGGCGTCGTGGTCGCATCGCCCCCGGCGAACACACCCGGGATATTGGTCCGGCCATGATCGTCCACGATGATCTCGCCGAAGCGCGACAGTTCCACCGAACCCTTCAGCCACTCGGTATTCGGCACCAGGCCGATCTGCACGAACACACCCTCCAGCGGCACCAGGTGCTCTTCCCCGCTGATGCGGTCCTTGAAGCGGATCCCGTTGACCTTCTTGCCGTCGCCGACGATTTCGGTCGTCTGCGCATTGGTGTGGATGCTCACGTTCTTCAGGCTTTCCAGCTTGTTGACCAGCACCGCGTCCGCCTTCAGCTGGTGCGCGAACTCCAGCAGGGTCACGTGTTCCACAATACCGGCCAGGTCGATCGCCGCTTCGACGCCCGAGTTGCCGCCGCCGATCACCGCCACGCGCTTGCCCTTGTACAGCGGTCCGTCGCAGTGCGGGCAGTAATTGACGCCGGCGTTCTTGTACTCCTGCTCGCCCGGCACGTTCACATTACGCCAGCGCGCGCCGGTCGACAGGATCACGGTGCTCGACTTCAGGGTGCCGCCGTTGGCGAAGCGCACCTCGACCAGGCCGTCCGGGGTCGACGGCGGGATCAGCTGGGCGGCTTCCTGTTGCTGCATCACTTCCACGCCGTAGTGGCGCACCTGGGCTTCCAGCGCGGCCGAGAACTTCGGGCCGTCGGTTTCCAGCACCGAGATGTAGTTCTCGATCGACATGGTGTCGTTCACCTGGCCACCCATGCGGCCGGTCGCGATACCGGTGCGGATGCCCTTGCGGGCCGCGTACACCGCCGCCGCCGAACCGGCAGGACCGCCGCCGATGATCAGGACGTCGTACGGGTCCCTGGCGTCCAGCTTGGCCGCCTCGCGGGCGCCGGCGCCGGTGTCCAGTTTGGCGACGATCTCTTCCACGGTGGTGCGGCCCGAGTTGAACAGCTCGCCGTTCAGGAACAGGGCCGGCACCGCCATCACCTGGCGCGCCTCCACTTCCTGCTTGAAGGCGCCGCCTTCGATGACGGTGGCCTTGACGCGCGGGTTCAGGATCGCCATCAGGCTGATCGCCTGCACCACGTCCGGGCAGCTATGGCAGCTCAGCGACATGTAGACTTCGAAGTTGTAGTCGCCGTCCAGCGCCTTGATGGTGTCGATGACGTCCTGCTCGACTTTCGGCGGATGGCCGCCGGTCCACAGCAGGGCCAGCACCAGCGAGGTGAACTCGTGGCCCAGCGGCAGGCCGGCGAAGCGCAGCTGGGTGCCGCTGCCGGGGCGCGCCAGCGAGAAGGACGGCTTGCGCGCGTCGTTGCCGTCGTAGCGCACGGTGATCTTGTCGCTGCGCAGGCCCTGGATGGTGTCCAGCAGGTCGCGCATCTGCTTCGAGGTGTCGCTGTCGTCCAGGGAAGCAATCATCTCGAAAGGCTGCTGCACGCGCTGGAGGTAGGCGCCAAGCTGGGTTTTCAGTTCAGGTGTGAGCATCGTCTTTTCCTTCTTCGTCGTTCAGCGTTCAATAAGCAAAGTAGTAAATCTGCTGTGAGATCGACTAATTTGATTGCCTGGCCTTTCCAGGCATAAAAAGCTGGCTTAGAAATGAACCGGGCCGCCGCGGCGGCCCGGACAAACTACGGGACTACGCGATTAGATCTTGCCGACCAGGTCCAGCGACGGGGTCAGGGTTTCGGCGCCTTCGGTCCACTTGGCCGGGCACACTTCGCCCGGGTGCGATGCGACGTACTGGGCTGCCTTGACCTTGCGCATCAGTTCCGATGCGTCGCGGCCGATGCCGTTGTCGTGCACTTCCATGACCTTGATCTGGCCTTCCGGATTGATCACGAAGGTGCCGCGCAGCGCCAGGCCTTCTTCTTCGATCATGACTTCGAAGTTACGCGACAGGACGCCGGTCGGGTCGCCGATCAGCGGGTAGTTGACCTTCTTGATGGCGTCCGAGGTGTCGGCCCATGCCTTGTGGGCGAAGTGGGTGTCGGTCGACACGCCGTACACTTTCACGCCCATCTTTTCGAATTCCGGCTGGAATGCGGCCAGATCTTCCAGTTCGGTCGGGCAGACGAAGGTGAAGTCAGCCGGGTAGAACATCAGGACCGACCAGGTGCCCTTGAAGTTTTCTTCGGTCAGGTCGAAGAACTTGCCAGCGTGGTAAGCGGTCGCCTTGAACGGTTTGATCTGGGTGTTGATGAGGGACATGTAATCTCCTGTTTTGCGGTTGATGAATCAGTTCAGTGAGAAGCAGTTTATCGGACTGCTCATCGTTTGTGAAATTGATTGAAACGATATTCTTGATTGATTTTACCTATCAGTCAAGTATTGCTCAGCCCATTTAATAACAGGTCAATGGGGAAAGTGGAGCCCGGACAGTGTGGCCCAAATGCCAAGCGGGTGCAACCGTGGGCCCGATTGGCGTACGGCGGTCTCGGCCGCCGTACGCGAGAAGGAAGGATCAGGCGTCGCTGGCGGCCTCGACGACAATCAGCTGCTCGGTGCAGGGAAGGTGGAGGCTGAAGGTCGAGCCCTCCCCCGGCGTGCTGGTCACGCGCAGTTCGCCGCCGTGCGACACGGCCAGCTGGCGCGAAATGTACAGTCCCAGGCCCAGTCCCTTGGGCTCGCCGTTGCGGGCGCCGCGCTCGTAGGGCTCGAAGATGCGCTCGATGTCGGTCGCCGCGATGCCCTTGCCCTGGTCGCGTACGTCGATTTTCACCATGTCGCCCTCCAGCTGCACGCTGACCTCGACCGGCAGGCCGCCGCCGTAGCGCAGCGCATTGGTCAGCAGGTTGACGATCACCTGCTCGATGCGGAACTCGTCCCAGCAGCCCTTGATCGGGTCGTGCGGTACCAGGGTCAGGGTGGTGCCGGTGGAGGCCGCCTGCAGGGCCAGGTCGCTCACCACCCGGTCCAGCAGGCTCATCAGCTCGACATCGCAGGGCCGGATCGACAGCTTGCCGCTGCGCATGCGCGAAACGTCGAGCATGTCGTCGATCAGGCGGATCATGGCCTTGATCTGGCGCTCGTCGCGGCGCACCATGGCTTCCATCTGGTCCGGGCTGAAGGCCGCCGCATTGCCGCGCCTGAGCTGCAGGCTGCGCATCTGGGTTTCCAGGAACAGGGTGTTGAGCGGCGTGCGCAGCTCGTGCGCCACCAGCGACATGAAGTCGTCGCGCATGTGCAGCGAGCGCTGCAGCTCTTCCTGGGTCTGGTTCAGCTCGCGCAGCAGGGTTTCCTGCTCCTGGCGGCTGCGCTCCAGCGCCGCCATCTGGCGGCGCGTCTCGCGCCGCTGCTGGTCGAGCGCGACGAAGACCTTGACCTTGCCGCGCACCGCGTCGGGGTCGAGCGGCTTGTACAGGAAGTCGACCGCGCCGCTTTCGTAGCCCTTGAAGGCGTAGTCGAGCTCGCGCCCGGCCGCCGAGACGAACACGATCGGGATGTTGCGGGTGCGCGAAGTGGAGCGCATCAGCTCCGCCAGCTGGAAGCCGTCCATGCCCGGCATCTGGACATCGAGGATGGCCAGCGCGAACTCGTGCTCGAGCAGCAGGGTCAGGGCCTGGTCGCCCGAGCCGGCCTGGTGGATCTCGCATTCCTCGTTGCGCAGCAGCGCTTCCAGTGCCTGCAGGTTTTCCGGCAGGTCGTCGACGATCAGGATCTTGCTTGGGTCTTGGACGCTCATGGTTTCTCCAACAAGGGCAGCAGCGTGCGAATGCCTTCCAGGGGCAGCACGAGGTGCGGGGCGCAGCGCCGGATGGCTTCTTCCGGCATGGTGCTGGCCTGGGCTTCGTTCGGGTCTTGCACCACGGTCAGCCCGCCGCAGTCTTTGATGCGGGCCATGCCGTCGGCGCCGTCGTGGTTGGCGCCGGTCAGCAGGATGCCTGCCAGCGCCGGGCCGTAGACGTCGGCGGCGGATTCCATCAGGACGTCGATCGCCGGCCGCGCGAAATGCACGGGCGGCTCGCAGCTGAGCGAGAAGCTGCGGTCGTTTTCGATCGACAGATGATAGCCCGGACCGGCGAAATACACCGTGCCCGGCTGAATCGGTTCCTTGTCGCGCGCCTCGCGCACCGGCAGCGCCACGCGGGTGGCGAACAGCTCGGCCAGGCGGCTGTCGCGGTCGGACGGAATGTGCAGGATGCACACGACGCCCGGCCCGAAGCTTTCCGGCAGCGCCGGCAGCAAGGCGATCAGGGCGTCGACGCCGCCGGCCGAGCCGCCGATGATCACCATTTCGATGCCGCGGCCGTCCAGGGCGCCTGCGATCTGCGTGTCGAGCGTCATGACGCCACCTTGCGGAACAGGCGCTCGCGCCGCGCCAGCGGTTCGAAGCGCTGGGCATAGCTGGAGAAGTCGATCGACTCCTTGCTGCCCAGTCCCAGGAAGCCGCGGTGGCACAGCGACTCGTGGAACAGGCCCAGCACGCGGTCCTGGAGCTGGCGGTTAAAGTAGATCAGCACGTTGCGGCAGCTGACGAAATGGGTTTCCGAGAACACGCTGTCGGTGGCCAGGCTGTGGTCGGCGAAGGTCACGTTCTCCACCAGCGAGCGGTCGAACTTGGCGCCGTCGTAGGCCGCCACGTAATAGTCCGAGAACGCCCTGGTGCCGCCGGCCTTCTGGTAATTCTCGGTGTACAGGCGCATGCGCTCCAGCGGGAACACGCCGCGCCGCGCCGCTTCCAGCGACTGCGGATTGATGTCGGTGGCGTAGATGATGCTGCGCTCGAGCAGCCCCTCTTCCTTGAGCAGGATGGCGAGCGAATACACCTCCTCGCCGGTGCTGCAGCCGGCCACCCAAATCTTGAGCGACGGGTAGGTGCGCAGGAAAGGCGCCACCTGCTCGCGCACCGCCAGGAAGTATTCCGGGTCGCGGAACATCTCGGTGACGGGAATCGTCAGGTATTGCAGCAGCTGCGCGAAGCCGTCCGGCTCGTGCAGGACCTTGGCCTGCAGCGCCGACACCGTGTCGCAGCCCATCTCGCGCATCGCCACCAGCACGCGCCGCTTTTGCGACGCGCCGGTGTAGTCGCGGAAGTCGTAGTTGTACTTCAGGTAGACCGCCTCGACCAGCATGCGCAGTTCGATGTCGAAATCGCTCGGTGGCTTACTCATGGCTCGTCAAATCCGCTCCAGCGCCGGCATCCACACCCGCAGCAGCGAGTACAGGCGGCTCAGGTCAATCGGCTTGGCCAGGTAGTCGTTGGCGCCGGCGGCCAGGCACTGCTCCTGGTCGTCCTTCATGGCCTTGGCCGTGATCGCGACGATCGGCAGGCGGTCGAAACGGCCGTCCGCGCGGATGCGGCGGGTCGCTTCCAGGCCGTCCATGCCCGGCATCATCACGTCCATCAGCACCAGGTCGATGCCCGGCACCTGGTCGAGCTTTTCCAGTGCTTCGAATCCGTTCCTGCCCACTTCGACCTTCGCGCCGCGCTGCTCCAGCGCGCTGGTCAGGGCGAAGACGTTGCGCACGTCGTCGTCCACCAGCAGGATGGTACGCCCTTCGAACACGCGGTCGCGCCCGCGCACGGCTTTCAGCATGGTCTGGCGCTCGGACGAGAGTTCGGACTCGACCTTGTGCAGGAACAGGGTTACCTCGTCCAGCAGGCGCTCGGGCGAACGCGCGCCCTTGATGATGATGGAGCGCGAGTAGCGCAGCAGCTCGGCTTCCTCGTCGCGGGTCAGGTTGCGGCCGGTGTACACGATCACCGGCGGGAAGGAGCACAGCTCTTCGTTCGACATGCGCTCGAGCAGCTCCCTGCCCTGCATGTCGGGCAGCTTGAGGTCGATGATCATGCAGTCGAAGATCTCGGTACGCAGCAGTTCCAGCGCCTCGCCGGCCGTGCCGACCGGCGCGATCTGGACGTCGTCGTCGGCGATCAGCTGCACCACGCTCTCGCGCTGGCGCTCGTCGTCCTCGACCAGCAGCACGCGCTTGATCTTCTGGGTCGATTTCTCCTGCAGCTTGCGGAACACTTCTTCCAGCTGCTCGCGCGAGGTTGGCTTGAGCGCATAGCCGATCGCGCCCAGGTGCAGGGCCTCGCCGCCATTCTCCATGCTCGACACCACGTGCACCGGAATGTGGCGTGTGGACGGGTTGTCCTTGAGCTGCTGGAGCACGGTCAGTCCGGAGCGGTCCGGCAGGCGGATGTCGAGCAGCACCGCGTCCGGCTTCTGGCTGGCGGCCAGGGCCAGGCCCTCGTCGGCGGATTGCGCCACCAGGCAGCGGTATTCCATTTCGTGGGCCAGGTCGTAGAGGATGCGCGCGAATTGCGGCTCGTCCTCGACCACCAGCACGGTGCGGCGGCCGTCGCCGGCCTCGTCGCGGTCGTCCGGGAAGACTTCCACCGGATCGGACTGCGGCGCCGGAGCCGGCGCCGGCGTGGCCGCCACTGGTGCCGGTTGCGCGGCAGGTGCGTAGGCGGGCGCCGGGGCCGGGCTTGCCAGTGCAGGGACGCCGCCGCGCGGCAGGTTCAAGGTAAATACACTGCCCTCGCCGGGTTCGCTGGACACGGTGAGCGTGCCGCCCAGCAGGCCCGTGAGGTCGCGCGAGATCGACAGGCCCAGGCCGGTGCCGCCGAAGCGGCGGCTGGTGGTGCCGTCGGCCTGGTGGAAGGCGTCGAAGATCTTTTCCTGCTGGTCGTGGGCGATGCCGATGCCGCTGTCCTGCACGCGGAAGGCCAGCATGCCGTCCACGCCAGTCGCCACCGACAGGCTGACCGCGCCGCTATCGGTGAACTTGACCGCGTTCGACAGCAGGTTCTTGAGCACCTGCTCGATGCGCTGGCGGTCGGTGTGCAGGGTGGCCGGCACGTCGGGCGCGATGTTGACCTTGAAGTCGAGCGACTTGTGGCGCGCCAGCGGCTCGAAGGTGCGCGCCAGGCCCTCGACCACGCGGCGGATCGGGACGTCTTCCGGCACCAGGTCCAGCTTGCCCGCTTCGACCTTCGAGATATCGAGGATGTCGTTGATCAGCTGGAGCAGGTCGTTGCCGGCCGAGTAGATCGTGTGGGCGAAGCGCACCTGCTCGTCGGTCAGGTTGCCGCCGGCGTTATCGGCCAGCAGCTTGGCCAGGATCAGCGAGCTGTTGAGCGGCGTGCGCAGCTCGTGCGACATATTGGCCAGGAATTCCGACTTGTAGCGGCTGGCGCGTTCGAGCTCGAGCGCGCGCGACTGCAGTTCTTCCTGGACGCCGGTGAGGGCCGCGTTCTTCATGTCCAGCGCCAGCGCCTGCTCGGCCAGCTGGTCGTTGGTGGTGCGCAGTTCGGCCTGCTGGTTCTCCAGCGCGGTCTGCGATTCTTCCAGCGCGCGCGACTGCTCTTCCAGCTCTTCGTTGGCGGTACGCAGCTCTTCCTGCTGCACCTGCAGTTCCTCGTTCAGGGTCTGGGCTTCTTCCAGCGCGTGCTGCAGGCGCTGGCGATAGAGCACCGCCGCGATCGAGGCGCCCACCACCGGGGCGATCAGCTCCATGAACTCGCGGTCGCGCTTGGATACCGGGTGCAGGAAGCCGATCTCGATCACGCCCTTGACCTTGCCATGATTGTAGACCGGCGCGATGATCAGCTCGCGCGGCGGCGTGTTGCCCAGGCTGGTGGCCACCTTGAGATAGCCGTCCGGGAGGTCGCGCAAGACCAGGATGCGGTTGTCGCCTGCCGCCTTGCTGGCCAGCGATTCGCCCGGCTGGATCACCTTGGCGTGGTCGTTGCCGTCGTAGGGGAAGCCATAGGCGCCGATGCGGCGCAGCACGCCCTCTTCGCTGCGCACGTACATGGCCGCGACGGCGCCGTCCAGGTAGCGTGCGATATAAGCCAGCACGGCTTCGGCCAGCGGCTCCAGGTTATGGATGCCGGCGCTCTGCATGGTCAGCTCGTTCACGCCGGTGCGCAGCCAGGCCTGCTGGCGCAGCTCGGCATTGTGCTCGGCCTCGTGTTCCAGCACTTCGCGGTAGCTGGTGGACAGGCTGACCAGCTGGCGGCGCCCGAACAGGGCCAGGCCAACGCCCACCGCCACGCTGAAGGTGAGGAAGGTCACGACCGACCAGAACACCACCCGGCGCGCGGAATCGTTGCGCTCCTGGAGCACGCGTCCTTCGACGGTGACGAATTCGTCGTAATTGCGGCGCACCTCGTCGGTCAGCACTTTGCCGCGGCCGCTGCGCACCGATTCGACCACGTCGGCGCCCACGCGGCGGCGCGCGATCATCTCGCTGGCGTATTGATTCCACTGCTTCTGGGCGGCGTTGACGCGGCGCACGCGTTCAGCCTGCAAGGGTGCGTCCTTGACCAGGTCGGCCAGCGAGCGGAGTCCGTCTTCCACCCGCTGGGACGCCAGCAGGTAGGGGGACAGGAAGGCTTCGTCGCCGGACAGGAGGTAGCCGCGCATGCCTGCCTCCATGTCGGCCGACAGCTTGCTGACCTCGTGCGCGTTGCCGATCACCTTCTCGGAATGCTCGACCCAATTCAGGACGTTGATCAGGTAAGCGATGAGGCCGACGAACACGACGGCGCTCAGGAAGCTCATTCCTAAGGGCAATACGAGGTTGCGGGTGAGGATGCGGCGAAACTCGAAGTTATCGATGGAGGTGCCCGTCATGCGTTTTGGATATTTATTAGGAAAAAAATATCCAAAGTGTAACTCATACAATTTTTTTGGCGCACACGGTAGGGTCGGGGGGGGGGGGGGCGGGGGGGGGGGGGGGTGTTTGGGGGGGGGG
>NZ_JAGKSG010000086.1:0-8687 GCF_018119385.1 Massilia sp. AB1
GGGGCCCCGCCCCCCCCCCCCCCCCCCCCCGGGGGGCCCGCCCCCCCGCCCCCCCCAACGACGGTTTTACGGGCGGTGGTACAAAGAGCGCTAAATGCTAGGCGCTATAGCTTTTCCTTACGGGGTAATCACCACCTTACCCACGACCTTGCGCCCCGCCATATCATTCAGCGCCTGGGCCGTCTGGTCCAGCGGATACCGCTTCGACACCAGCGGCCGCAGCTTACCCTCCGCCATCCAGTCCATCAGCCTTTGCATCGCCGCCTGGTGCGCCGCCGGTTCCTTGCGCGTAAAGTCGCCCCAGAACACGCCGACCACCGACGCGCCTTTCAGCAGCATCAGATTCCACGGCAAGCGCGGAATCTCGCCCGCGGCGAAGCCGACCACCAGATGCCGTCCGCGCCATGCAATCGAGCGAAACGCGGGCTCGCTGTATTGCCCGCCAACGGGATCGTAGATCACATCCGGCCCGCGGCCCGCCGTCGCCGCCTTGATGGCTTCGCGCAAGTCCTCGCGCTCGTAGTTGATCAGCTCGTCCGCCCCGTGCGCCTTGCACACCGCCAGCTTCTCGTCGCTGGACGCCGCCGCGATGACGCGCGCGCCAAGCGCCTTGCCGATCTCGATCGCCGCCAGGCCGACCCCACCGGCAGCACCCAGCACCAGCATCGTCTCGCCCGCCTGCAGCGCCCCGCGATCGGCCACCGCGTGATAGGACGTGCCGTAGGTGAGGGTGATCGCCGCTGCCGTGTCGAAGTCCATGCCCTCGGGAACCGGCAGCAAGGATTCGAGAGGCGCCAGCGCCTGCTCGGCAAAGCCGCCGGTGCGCGTGAAGCCGATCACGCCCTGGCCCGGCGCATAGGCGGTCACGCCCGGCCCCACGGCCCGCACCACGCCCGCGAACTCATTGCCCGGCGTGAAAGGCAGCTCCGGTTTGTACTGGTACTTGCCCTGCACCGTCAGCACGTCGGGGAAGTTGACGCCGGCCGCCTTCACGTCGACCACGACTTCTCCCGGGCCCGGCTGCAGGTCGGGCAGGTCCGTTACCACCAGGCTTTCCGGCGGCCCCCAGTCGTTGCAGCGTACGGCTTTCATGCTTCCTCCTGTATTGATATCGGCCCGCATTATGCCCGAAGGAAACTGAGCTCGCCGGCCGTGCCACTGCCTGTCACACTTGTGCCCCCGCAAAGTGGGGCAGGTCGGGCGCGCTAGAGTCGAAGGAGGCAGGCGCGCCAGTTCAGCGCCTCGGAACCGGAGAAGGGAATGGCAATCCGTTACGGTTGTTTCTTCAGTTATGCGCACGGCAAGCATGAACTCATGAAGCGTTTCAAGTCGGCACTGGCCGATGCGCTGCGCTGCTACCTCGAACCATACTTCGACAACGAAGACGAACTGTTTATCGACACCGAGCAGCTGGGAGGCGGGGACGACCTCGACCGCAAGATCGCGCGCGCCATGTGCGAGAGCGTTTGCATGATCCTCATCTACACCCCCAAGTACGAAGCCCACGCCTACACGCGCCGCGAGTACGCGGCCATGCGCCTGCTCGAGCAGGAACGCAGCAAGTGGTACGACCTGCCCAGCCACCTGATCATTCCTGTGATCATGACGCGCCACCCGGACAGCCTGCCGCGCCAGATCACCGAGAGCAGCCTGTATGTCGACTTCTCCCATTTCACCATGGCCACGGCCGATCTCAAGTCGAACCCAGATTTTCTTCCGGACATTGACAAGATGGTCAAGCGGATCGCGACCCACTACGCGTGCCAAAAAAAGCATACGCCGCCCACCCACGACTGCAACCAATTCGTGCTTCCTGATGTCCCACCCGAGTGGCGCGATCTTCCAGACCTGACTTTTCCAAAATAATGAGGAGCCAAATGGAACATAACCGCATTCCGCTGCCGCCGCTGGTCACACCGGGCGAGGTGACCACCTTTTATGCTTACGAGGGCGGCGCCGCGCGCAACGCAATGCTGTCGGCGCTGGCCTTGCAACTTGCAGGGGCGGGCGCCGGAGCGCCGGATCGGACGCGTGCGGGCTCGCCTGTCCTGATGATCGACTGGGACCTCGATGCACCCGCCTTGCACCGGCATTTCGAGCTTTCCTCCGATGGCGAGGAGGCTTGCGCGGTGCTGGCGCGCCCCGACGCGGACTGCGATGCGGACCCCGGCTTGCAGCCCGGCGCTGAAGGCGAAGCGGGCGGCGAAACGCAGCGGCGGGCGCGGCCCGGACTGGTCGACTTCTTCGAGGCTTGCCGCACGCAGCTGAGGCGCGAGGCCTCCCAGCCAACCGGCGCCGGGAGCGACGAAGCACTGGCCGAGCGTGTGCTCGATGCGATCGACTGGCAAAACTACGTCGAGCGCGCGGACCAGCGGCGCCCCCTGTACCTGATGCGCGCGGGGCGCTTCGACGGCAGCTATGCCGAGCGTGCCGGCCGGCTGGATTGGGAAGCGCTGTTCGACGCCTGTCCGGCGCTGTTCCGCCGCTTCGGCGCGCGCATGGCGCGCCATTTCTCGCACGTGCTGGTGGCCAGCCGCCCGGGACGTTCGCCTGCGGTCAGCGTCTGCACCACGCTGCTGGCCGACAGGCTGGTCGGCCTGTTCACCCCTTCGCCGGGCAGCCTGGACGGCTTCGAAGGCGCCGTGCGGCGCGCCATCGAGTACCGCTGCACCCACGAGGACGAACAGCGTCCGCTGCTGGTGTATCCGCTGGCCTGCGCCCCTGACGGCGCGCGCAGCGATCCGCACCAGCGCTGGCGCCGCGGCGACGCGCGCCTGGGCGCACCGGGCTACCAGCCGCGCATCGAAGTCCTGCTGCGCGCCTGCTATGGCTGGCCGCGCGTCAACCTCGACAGCTATTTCGACGAACTGCAACTGCCGCTGGCCGACGCGATGTCGACGGCGGATCCCGGCACCGACCGCCGCGCCCTGGCGCGCTTCGCGGGTGTGCTGGCCGAATGGGTGGCGCCGGGGCGCTTCCCCTGGCAGTCGCTCGACGAAATCCGCCTGCGCGCCGCGGTGGCGCGTGCGCGTCCTGCCCACTCCGGCGCCGAGTTCGCAGCGCATGCGCGCGAACTGGCCGACAGCCTGGCCCGGCTGGGCGGCCTGTGCCGCCGTGAAGGGCGCTTCGACGAGGCGCGCGCCTGCCTGGAAGAATGCCTGGCGCTGCGCGAAGACACGCTCGACAAGGACCATCCCGCCGTGCGCGCCGCACGCGCGGACGTGGCGCTGCTGCTGCTCGACGCCGGCGCGCTGCCCGAGGCGCGCCGCCAGTACGAGCTGCTGGGACAATCCTGCGCACGCAGCGTCGGCGCGGACGATCCGGAAACCTTGTCCGCACGCTCGCGGCTGGCGCGCGTGCTGGCCGGGCTGGGCGAAGCCGAGCGCGCGCTGGCGCTGCACGAACAGGTGGTGGCCGCCTGCGAACGTGCGCTCGGCGACGAACATCCGGCCACCCTCGACAGCCTCGAAGACCTGGCCATCAGCCTGACCCAGCAGCACGAATACGGGCGCGCCCGCATTGTCTGCGAGCGCGTGCTGGAAGGCCGCCGCCGCCAGCTGGGCGCCGAGCACGAGGACACGCTGCGCTGCGGCCAGCGCCTCGCCCAGCTGCTCGGCGAGATGGGCGAGCTGGGTAATGCCCGCCGCCTGCTCGAAGCCGTGCTGCGCGCCCGCGAACGCCACGACGGTCCGGACGCCGCCGGCGCCCTGGGTGCGCGCGAAGCACTGGCGGAAATCCTGGCCGCGCAGGGCGACCTGGCCGCGGTGCGCAGCATCCAGGAGTCGCTGGCGCGTACGCGCGAACGCCACCTCGGAGCCGGCCATCCGGAAACGCTCGATATGCAGCTGCGTCTTGCCTCGACCCTCGGCCAGCAGGGGGAGACCGAGGCGGCGCGGCGCCTGCGTGAGCAGGTGGCGGAATTGCGGCGCCACCTGGAGCAGGCCGAGGGAATCGACCTGCAGCGTTCCGAGGCGGAGGATAGGCAGCAGCGAGAGCATGGACACAGGCAAGGACGAGGGGAGGGCGTGCAAGTGTCGGACAGTCTCGGTCATAAGCTGGCCCAGTTGCAAAACCTGATCGACAGCCGCAGTCCGCGCGAGGCCCGCGCCCTGGCCGACAGCCTGCGCAACACGGTGTTGAGGCCGAGCGTCGCGGACCCTTTGCGCCGGCGCGGCGCCGCGATGATCAAGCAGGTCTATCTGCAGGACGGCGACAAGGATGCGCTGCTGTCCTTCACCCAGGATGAAGTCTCGTCGCTGGAAGGCGCCCTGATCGAAGCGGCGCGGGATAACCCGGTGCCCTCACGCTGACCATGCTTGCCTATGGGCTTGGCCTGTTCCTGGCCTGGCCCGTCCGGCAATGTGTCGGCTCCAGCCGGCGAGCTGCAACTCAGCTTGCGTAACATGCTCTATGCCTCTTGTTTAACGGGTTTATCTTCGACTAAGCGAGAAAATTGGTGAGTAAGTGGCGGACGGCGCTGACTATACTGTCCGCACATGAGCAATGTCTTTTTACGCCCTTTCGCCCGGGCCGTAGTTGGTGGAGCCGGACGCGGTTTGCCAGGCCTCCTGGTCACCGTCTCGTCCACGCGGCCCTGATCCTCGCCTGGCAAATGGCGCGCAAATTGCCGCCCCGGCAGCCCGAAGGCGAGCGCTCTGCGATCCAGTGGATCAAGCTGTCTGCACCGGACTCGGACTCGGCCCCAGCGCCACATCGCAAGGTGACGCAAGCGATGCGCGCGGAGCCCCGAAGAGAGGGCCGTCGGGCGCTGGAAGATGCGGACCGGCTCGCTCCGGCCCCGCTCACGGCGGCTCGCGTTCCGACGGATGCGCCGCCGGCCGAGCCGGAACCTGTGGCCGCTCCGTCCTCCGAGACAGAGAGGCCGGCTTTGCCACGCGCCGAATCTATCCTCGACAAGGCGCGGCGCAGCGCCGGCGGCATCGATCGCGCACTGCGCGAGGAAGGGCAGCCCACCATCACGGCGCCGCTGGATAGTCCGCAGATCCGCGTGCGCCAGGGCATGGAGGGAAGCACACGCGATGGTGCGGCCGGGCTCGGCAGAGCTCGTGAACGATACAGGCGATGGCGCGCGCCGTACCCGTGTTGTCGCCCGCAACAGCAGCTACTGCGTCACGGACAGGGCGCCCGCCACCAGCATCGATGTGATGGAGAAGTATGGCAGGCAAAGGATTACCACCTGCCCGCCGCACGAACAGCCCGCCAAGCGGCAGCAATGGCGCACCGCGCGCGACTGAACGTCCAATGTGAGCCTCCGGGCTGACAGGCGCCATCCAGGATCGATATCGCGCTGCCGACTGCCGCTGACGCAGCCGTTTGCTGTGGGCGCTTGTCAGTGAGCGAGGGGTGTGCGCGATCCGCGCCGGAGCGCACACGTGCAAGGCTTCATTCCAGCCGGATCGCCATGTCGAAGATCCAGGTGCGGCGGATTTCAATCACGTCGTACTGGCGCGCCAGGGCAGGCGGGAAGGCGCCATACGGCGCCTGGCTGGCAATGACCTTGCGCACCAGGTCGTCGATCGCGGCCACGCCACTGGAGACGACGAAGCTCACCTTTTCCACGGAGCCGTCGGCCCGGACCGCCACCGTCACGACGGGCCGGGTGTGCGGCTGTTTCACCGCGTCGCGCACCATGTCGAAGGTCATGTTCATCTCGATCTTGCGGCTCATGGCTGCGGCGTACTGCACCAGGTCGGCATTCGGATCCGCGCGTCCGTACAGCCATCCTCGGCGCAGGCTGCTCGCCGAAGGCAGCGGGGGCTGGCCAGGGCGATTCGATGCGGCATCGCGCTGGGCCGCTTCTTCCCTGAGCTGTTTGGCGATCGCATTCAGGCGCTCCTCGCGTTTCGCCTCTTGCTCGGCGCGTTCCCGCTGCGCCTGATCCTGGCCGGCCGGCGCTTGCCCAGCCGCCTGACTGGACGGATCCTGCCGCGACGACTCCTGGCGGGCTGGCTGCTGCCGTCCCGCCTCGAGCTGGGCTCGCCGCGCCTGCTCTTGCCGGGCGGCTTCCCTGCGCTCTGCTTCAAGCTGCGCCTGCCTTGCCTGCTCTTGTCGCGCAGCTTCCTTGCGCTCAGCTTCAAGCTGCGCTTGCCTTGCCTGTTCGCGTTGCAGGGCTTCTCTACGCTCAGCTTCAAGCTGCGCCTGCTTGGCCTGCTCGCGTTGTAGGGCTTCTTTCCGCTCCGCTTCAAGCTGCGCCTGCTTCGCCTGCGCCTGTCGAGCAGCTTCCTTGCGTTCCGCCTCGAGCTGCGCCTGCCTTGCCTGCTCACGTTGCAAGGCTTCCTGACGCTGCGCCTCGAGCTGCGCTTGTCTCGCCTGTTCCTGACGCAAGGCTTCCTTGCGCTCGGAATCAAGCTGCGCCTGCCTTGCTTGCTCGCGGCGTAGCGCTTCCTGGCGTTCCGCCTCGAGCTGTGCCTGTTTCGCCTGTTCGCGCAAGGCGGCTTCCTTGCGCTCTGTGTCAATCTGCGCTTGCCTTGCCTGCTCTCGCCGCGCCATGTCCTGTCGTGCCGCTTCCGCACGTTCCACTTCCTGCCGGGCGGCTTCCTGGCGCTGCGCCTTCCGGCGTACAGCGTCCTGGCGAGCCACTTCCTGGCGCTCGGCGTCGAGCCGCGCGGCTTCCTGCTGCGCTTGCCTTTCCTGTTCTTCCCGCAGGACTTCCTTGCGCGCGGTCTCGGCCTGTTCCAGCGCCAGCCTCGCAGCGTCCTGCCGAGCCTGTTCTTGCTGCTGCGCCTCGCGACGAAGCATGTCTTGCCGGACGAGCGCGAGGCGTTCGGTTTCCAGGCGCGCCGCTTCGACCTTGGCGGCCTGTTCGGCGCGCAGGGCCTCCTGACGCGCGGCTTCCTGCTCAGCCTTCGCCTTCAGCGCATCCTGGCTGAGCTTGGCTGCCGAGTCGTCGGCTTTGTCGAGGATCGCCAGCGCGGGGGGCTCGACAGGAAGCGGGCTGGCCGATGGCGTTGGAGATGTTGGCGCATCTTTCGCGACTGTGACAATTGGTGGCGCCGACTGGATGGCAGTGTCCGGCGCAGCGGCCGGCGACGGCATGGAAACAGTCGCCGCAGCGGAAGGCGACCCGGCCTGTGGTGCGGGGACGGCCACATCGGCGCGCTCGCTCGGGGCGGGGCCGGCGGGAGAGGGACGGTCTGCAGGCGGCTGGTCGGCCGGTGCGGACTCCGCCGCACCCGGCCGCGTCATGGTGAGCAGGATGCGCAACTGTTCGGCCTCCAGCCGCCTCTCTTTCCATGGGAGCTGGAATCCGGGAAGCCCGAGACCATTGCCGCCCAGGCTAATACTCAGCAGCAGTGCGTGCACCAGCAGGGATACCGACAGCGCGATGGGCATGCGCCATGAATTCCACTGCGCGCGCTGCGTCGCGCAAGGCGATTCCATGCCGGGCAATCCTCGCGCGGCCGCGAATTCAGTCATGGAGCACCGGATGCTGTTCTTTGCGCGACATGGAGCGAGCTGGCCACTGTGAGAAATAGGAAGATGCCGAGGATGCAAGGACTTGTTGATGCTATCACAACAGTAATCCTATTTGATGCCGAAGACGTTTACTGACCAGGACTGTCGCCCCGGCGCCGCGTTCCGCAGCCGGCATCCTCCGGACACTTGAGGGCAGGGGCTTGTTTTCAGTTCAAGAACTGATGGGAGAGTCGCCCGGTCGAACGAGGACGGAAGCGCCTTCCCAAGGACTTGCCAAGCCAACCAGGACCCTTGCCACGACGCTCATGAGACTTAATGTAAATACAAAAAGAAGCGGTCAAATCGTGTCGGAAAGCATCATAAAATGTGAAATTGCGACCGGAAGCGAGCGATAAGACCGTTGCTTCAGGTAAAATCCCGGGAATGCGAATCCTCATCAGTAACGACGACGGCTACCTTGCACCAGGCATCATTGCCCTGGCGGAAGCGCTCGCGCCGATCGCCGAAATCGTCGTCGTCGCACCCGACAGCAACCGCTCGGGCGCCTCGAACTCGTTGACCCTGGACCGTCCCTTGTCGGTCCAGCGGGCTGGTAATGGTTTCTACTTCGTCAACGGCACACCGACCGATTGCGTACACATCGCGCTGACCGCGATGCTTGACGCGCCGCCCGACCTGGTCGTCTCCGGCATCAACAACGGCCAGAACATGGGCGACGACACGCTGTATTCGGGTACCGTCGCGGCCGCGACCGAGGCCTACCTGTTCGGTATTCCGGCGATTGCCTTTTCCCAGGTTCACCATGGCTGGGCGCATGTGGAGTCCGCCGCCCGCGTGGCGCGCGACATCGTCGAGCGCCGCTTCGAGCAGCTGCCGTCGCCTTTCCTGCTGAACGTGAACATCCCGAACCTTCCTTACGAAGACATCGGACCGCTGACCCCGACCCGTCTCGGCCGCCGTCACCAGGCCGAGCCGGTGATCCGCGCCCAGGACCCGCGCGGACGCGACATCTACTGGATCGGCGCGCCCGGCGCCTGCCGCGATGCGGGCGAGGGCACCGATTTCCACGCTACCCAGCAAGGCCGCGTGTCGATCACGCCGCTGCAGGTGGACCTGACCCACAAGACCCAGCTGGAATTGCTGGCACAGGGAATCGCATGAAAGACCAGCGCAGTACCTTCCCGCTCCCGCTGTCGTCGGTGACCGGCGCCACCCGCAAGCCGGGCGCGCCGGCGCCGGTCGCCACGCCG
>NZ_JAGKSG010000087.1:0-7302 GCF_018119385.1 Massilia sp. AB1
AAAAAAAACGGCCAGCGAGTTTGCTGGCCGTCAGGTACTTCAGGCAACAGGCGCACGCGGCGCCTGCCCTGCCCTTACACCGCTTGCGGCGTACCGCGGCCGCGGCCGCGGCGCGTGATCATGCCGATCAGGCGCATGATGATGCGGAACACCAGGCGCACCATGACCAGGGTCAGGATCGCCTCGATGAAGGTCATCACGAAGGCGAAGGCCGGGTTGTAGCGCTTGGCGCGGCGGCCGAACTTGGCCACCATGCGGTCGCGGGCGATCTCGATGCTGTCGTAGAAGGTCGGCACGACCAGCAGGGTCAGCAGGGTCGAGGTGATGGTGCCACCGATGATCGCGATGGCCAGCGGCTGGTAGAACTGGCCGGAATCGCCCAGGGCCAGCGCCACCGGCAGCATGCCGGCGATCAGCGCGAAAGTGGTCATCAGGATCGGACGCAGGCGCTTGCGGCCGGCGGCCATCAGCGCATCTTCGCGGTCCATGCCTTCTTTTTCCAGCGCGCGGGCAGCGTCGAGCAGCAGGATCGCGTTCTTCGCCACCAGGCCCATCAGCATCAGGACGCCGATCATGCTCATCAGGTTGAGCGTGTTCTTCGACAGGATCAGGGCCAGCACCACGCCGATCAGCGACAGCGGCAGCGACAGCATCACGCCCAGCGGTGCGGTGAAGGAGCCGAACTGCATCACCAGGATCAGGTACATCAGGCCGATGCCGGAGAACAGCGCGATCATCATCTCGCCGAACAGTTCCTGCTGGTCTTCACCCTGGCCGCCCAGCGCCAGGCCATAACCCGGCGGGAAGTCGAAGCTCTTGGCCAGCTTCATCGCGTCCTGGGTCACTTCGCCGGCCGAACGGCCCTGGGCGTTGGCCGAGACCGTGATCAGGCGCTCGCCGTCCTTGTGGCGGATACCCGCCGGGCCCTTGCCCATGGTGATGGTCGCGATCTGCTCCAGCGGCACCATCATGCCGGTGCCCTGCACCGCGATCGGCAGGCGCTCGATGCTTTCGGTGTTGACGCGGTCTTCCGGATGCAGGCGCACGGCGACGTCGCGGGTTTCGCTGGTCGGGTCGACCCAGTCGCCCACCTCGATGCCGGCGAAGGCCACGCGCAGGGCCTGGGCGGCGTCGTTGATCGAGATGCCCATGGCATTGGCCAGGCCGCGGTCGAGCACGATCTGCAGCTCGTTCTTCGGATCCTGCTCCGACAGGGTGACGTCGACCGCGCCCGGGACTTCGCGCAGCTTTTCCATGTAGGCCGAGGTCAGTTCCATCAGCTTGCGCGAATCCGGACCGGTGAACTCGATCTGGACCGGCTTGCCGCCGCCGCTCAGGTCGTCGATCACGGTGTACTCGGCGCCCACCAGCGGAGCGATCTTGGCGCGCAGCTCGGTGCCGATTTCGGCGGCGGTGCGCTTGCGGGTGCTGCGCTTGCCGATATCGACATAGACGCGGCCGCCGCTCAGGTTGACGTTGCTGTTGGTGTCCTCGGTTTCCGGAATCGTACGGGCCAGCTCGGCCGCCGCTTCCACCTTGCGGCGCGAGTACTCCAGGCTCGACGAGGCTGGGGTGCGGATCTCGACCATGATGGTGCCGTGGTCGGCCTTCGGCAGGAAGCTCGAACCGCCGAAGAAGCTGTGCAGGGCGATCGCGCCGACGAAGCTGGCGACGGCGATGGCGGCCATCCACTTGCGATGGTGCAGGGCCCAGGCGATCACGCGGCCGTAGCGGTCGGCCTGGTGGTCGAACCAGACGTTAAAGCGTTGCAGCGCGCGGCTCACGCCTTTTTTCGGCGCATGCGCGTGGTCAGGCGGGTCGCCCCAGTAGGCCGACAGCATCGGGTCGAGGGTGAAGGAGATGAACAGCGACACGATCACCGAGCAGGTCACGGTCAGCGCGAACGGACGGAACCACTCGCCCGACACGCCCGGCATGAAGGCCACCGGTACGAACACGGCCATGATCGAGAAGGTGGTCGCGGCCACGGCCAGGCCGATCTCGGCGGTGCCTTCGAGCGCGGCGGTACGGCGGTCCGAGCCCATTTCCATGTGGCGCACGATGTTTTCCCGCACCACGATCGCATCGTCGATCAGCACGCCGATCGCCAGCGACAGGCCCAGCAGGGTCATGAAGTTCAGGGTGAAGCCGCACAGCCACACGGCGATGAAGGCGGCCAGCACCGAGGTCGGCAGCGACAGCGCGGTGATCAGGGTCGAACGCCAGGAGTTCAGGAAGGCGTAGACCACGAAGATGGTCAGGATCGCGCCCAGCACCAGGGCTTCGATCACGTTGTTCAGGCTGCGCTGGGCGTCGTCGCCGCCGTCGCGCACGACTTCGACCTTGGTGCCTTCCGGCATTTCCTTGTTGGCCTGTTCGACCATCTGGTGGACCTTCTTGCCCAGCGAAACGGTCGAGGCGTCGCGCGAACGGGAAATCTGCAGGCCGACGTTCGGATTGCCGCTGCGCATGGACAGGCTGTTGAGATCGGCAAAGCCGTCCTTGGTCTCGGCCACCTGGTTCAGGCGCACGATCTGGTCGCCGTTGCGCTTGACCACGACTTGCGAGAAATCTTCCGGACGCTCGATGCGGCCGACCAGGCGGATGCCTTTCTCGTCCAGCTCGCTACGCAGCTTGCCGACCGGGGCATTCGTGTTCTGGGTACGCAGGGCGCTGACGACGTCGGACACCGACACGTTGAATTCACGCAGCTTCTCGGCGCGCAGCAGGACCGACAGCTCGCGGCGCAGCGCGCCGTTCACGTTCACGGTCGAGACACCCTCGATGGAGCGGAACTTATCGGCCAGCACGTCCTCGGCATAGCGCGAGATCTCGGCGTGCGACTGGGTGCTCGAGGACAGCGCCAGCGACATCACCGGCTCGGCGGTGATGTCCCAGCGCCGCAGCACGGGTTCGCGCATCTCGACCGGCAGCTTGTAGCGCACCGCGGCGATCGCGTTGCGCACGTCGTCCGAGGCTTCGATCACGTTGCGGTCGAAGTCGAATTCCAGCCAGATCGACACGCCGCCTTCGTACGAGTTCGAGTTGACTTCGGTGACGCCCTGGATCGCCAGCATCTGCTTTTCCAGGCGGTTGGTGATTTCGCGCTCGACGGTCTCGGGCGAGGCGCCCGGATACGGGATGTCGACCGTGACGCCTGGACGCTCGACGTCCGGGTTCTGGTTGACCTTGAGCTTCGACAGGGCGAGCAGGCCGACGCACATCATCGCCACGATCAGGACGACGGTGGCGACCGGCCTCTTGACACTGAAATTAGAGAGGAACATTTGTTGTTTTCCTTGTTTTCCTTACTTGCCCTGCACCGGCGCCGCGCTGGCGACACGCGCGGCAGGCATTTCGACCTTCTGGCCGTCCTTCAGGTTCGAGCTCGGGGCGCGCAGCACGATGTCGCCGGCGGCCAGGCCCTGCTTGACTTCGAAGTTGCCGGTGCGCTGGTCGCGCGCGCCCAGCACCAGGTCGACCTTGTTCAGCTTCTTGTCCTTGACGCGCCAGGTGTAGGCTTTGTCGCCGGCCTTGACCACCGCGGCTTCCGGCAGCATCAGGGCGTTGGCGGAGGTGGCGTCGACGCGGCCTTCGGCGTACAGGCCGGCCACCTTCGGCTGGGCCTTGTCGGCGAAGTCGACCAGCACCTCGACCTGGCGGGTCACGGCGTTGGCGGCCGGGTCGATGCGCTTGACGACGCCGGCGAACTGCTGCTCGCCGTAGCCGTTGACGCGGAAGTTGACCTTCTGGCCGACCTTGACGGTGGCGATCGAGTCGGCCGAGACGCGGCCCTCGAAGCGCATGCTGTTCGGGTCGATGACCTTGACCAGTTCCTTGCCCATGGTGGCGGTGTCGCCGGCCGAGACCTTACGGTCGGACACGATGCCGTCGAACGGGGCGCGCACCACGGTGCGGGCCAGCTGCTGGCGCGCGGTGGCGACGCGGCTCTTGGCGGCCGACAGTTCGCTCAGGGCGTTGTTGCGCGCCATTTCGGCGTCGTCCAGGGCCTTCACCGAGGTCATGCCGGAGGCGCGCAGGGTCTTGAGGCGCTCGAGCTGGCGGTTGGCCTGCTCCAGCGACAGGTTGGCGGCGCGCTGGGCTTCCTCGGCCGACATCAGGGTGTCGCGGATCGAGGTTTCGTCGAGGCGCACCAGCACGTCGCCGCGCTTGACCGGCTCGCCGTTCTCTTTCAGGACTTGCAGCACGATGGCCGAGACTTCCGCGCGCAGGTCGGCGCGGCGCTCCGGCTGGATCGAGCCGGTGACGACCGGGCCGGACGAGATCGCGTCGCTCTGGACAGTCAGCACGTCTTCCGGGGCCACGGTCAGCTGCGTGGGCTTGTTGTCCTTCGCCTGGGCGCCGGGGCCCTTGGCGGGTTCCTTGCCACAGGCGACGAGGGCCGAGGCGATGGCTAGAACGAGTAGTGATTTGCGCAGCATGTTATGGTTCTCCGGAAGTGGACTCGGTAAGCTTTTTATAAAAATAAGATCAGATACGGCCAGTGCGCAGTATTCAGTAGGGGGCCGACGAACTCAATAGAGGAACCTGCGACTTGCGGAATTCGTGGGATGAAATGCGTTTTTTGGCGATGAGCTGCATTCCAGCCCGCTGAAACGCATGACATTTCGGACAGATTTCAAGCGGCCGGACGTCCGGCCGGCCACCCTCTCCCCCTTTGTCTCCTCCCCAGGGGCGCCTCAGGCGCCCAGGACGGCGTTGATCAGGCAGCCCATGCCGATGCCGGTCACGATGCCGCCGGCGATCTCGACCAGGGTATGGCCCATGCGCTCGCGCAGGACGACATAGTCTTCCTTGCCGTCGTGCAGGCGGTTCAGGGTGACCGCATGGCGGCCGACGTGCTGGCGCAGGCTGTTGGCATCGATCATCACGATGAAGGCCAGGGTCACGGCGACCCCGAACGCAGGATGGCCCATCCCCTCGCGCAGGGCGATCAGGGTGGCCATGCTGGTCACGACGGCACTATGGTTGCTCGGGAAGCCTCCATTGCCGACCAGATTGAATGCCCAGCGGCGCTGGCGCGCGCTGGTGATGAGAAACTTGATCGGGCCGACCATCATCCAGGTCAGGACCGGGGTCACGAGGTAGATAAATTCCATATAAAACCCAAAAGAGATATGCCGTGAAAATGCCGTGCGGAATTATCTCAGATGAATGCCCCTGCGGCGACCTTTCCGATGCGCCCCCGCTGTGTCCGGAGCGGTAATATTCCTCCACTCGACCAAGACAAGCAAGGGGGCTGTATGCGGCATTTCCGGTTGTCCATCGCGGTTACCGTCGTCCTGATGGCCCTGGCGGGCTGGTGGGGTTATGAGCACAAGGGGGTGGCCGGCATGCTCCAGGCCCTGTGGATCACCGCGGTACTGGGCGTGCTGGAAGTGTCGCTTTCTTTCGACAACGCGGTCGTCAACGCCTCCGTCTTGCGCCACTGGAACGAGTTCTGGCGCAAGCTCTTCCTCACCGTCGGCATCCTGGTGGCCGTGTTCGGGATGCGCCTGCTGTTCCCCCTGGTGATCGTGGCGGTCGCCACCGGCCTGGGGCTGGTGGATGTCTGGCACATGGCGATCAATACGCCGCTCGAGTACTCGCGCCACCTGACCGAGCGCCATGCCGAGGTGGCGGCCTTCGGCGGCGCCTTCCTGGCCCTGGTGTTCCTGAACTTCCTGTTCGACGAGGAAAAGGAGCTGCACTGGCTGGGCTGGATCGAGGAAAAGGTGGGTAAATACGGCACCGAGGGGCTGGCGGTCCTGATCACCCTGCTGGGCGTGTTCTTCGCCATGAGCCTGATGCCGCACGCGCGCAAGCTGCCGGTCCTGATCGCCGGGGTGGTCGGGGTGCTGATCTATATCGGGGTGCAATGGCTCAGCGGCTTGCTCGAGCATGAGGAGGAAGACCCGACCGTGGGCGCCATGATTTCCCAGGGCAGCATCGGCGGCTTCCTCTACCTGGAAGTGCTGGACGCCTCGTTCAGCTTCGACGGCGTGATCGGGGCTTTCGCCATCACCAACGACGTGGTGATCATCATGCTGGGCCTGGCCATCGGCGCCATGTTCGTGCGCTCGATGACGGTGTTTCTCGTCTATAAGGGCACCTTGCAGGAATTCGTGTTCCTGGAGCACGGGGCGCACTACGCGATCGGCATCCTGGCCCTGATCATGTTCGCCAGCGTGCACTACCACATCCCCGAATGGTTCACGGGGCTGTCGGGGCTGGCCTTCATCCTGGTCTCGGTATGGTCCTCGGTACGCTACCGGCGGCGCGTCGAGGCGCAGGAGCGCAAGCGCGAGGAAGTGGCCTGAAGGCGCAGGCCAGTTGGCGTTGCGGCCCAGCCATGGCAGAATGGGCGCTGCCATCCTGACAAGCTTTTTTACTGAACAGCCACGACCATGCCCAAGCGCGCCCTTGCTCTCCTGTTGTCTTCCATCGCTACTGTCTTAGTGCTGTTCGCGCTGTACACCTGGTTTACGCTGAGCTGGTCGTATTCGGAGGGCGAACGGGCCGGCTACCTGCAGAAGTTCTCGAAGAAGGGCTGGCTGTGCAAGACCTGGGAGGGAGAGATCCTGCTGTCGAGCATGCCGGGGGCGATTCCGGAGCGCTTCGCGTTCACGGTGCGCGATGAAAGCTTGGTCAAGCCGCTGCAGTCGAGCATGGGGCAGCGGGTGCAGATCAGCTATGAGCAGCACAAGGGCGTGCCGACGACTTGCTTCGGGGAGACGGAGTATTTCGCGACGAAGGTTGGTACGGGGCCGGTGAATCCGGTGGCGCCGAGTGAGGCGGCGGCGGGGCAGTAAGTACAGCCTCCAGCACCAAACATCACCTCCAGCCCTAAGACCGTCATTCCGGCGAAGGCCGGAATGACGGCTTATAGGCTAGTGGTCCTAATCAGCGTTCATCCCTGCTCCGCTGCTGCAAGATCGCATCCGCCAGCCGGTTAGCCGCCTCCGCCGCCGACGACCCCGCCGACGGCTGCTTCAGCCTCACCAGCACCTCGCGCGTCAGGTCCGCCGACACCGAGCGGTAACTCGCCTCCTGCTTGCGTTCCCCGATCGTGCGCTCGGTTGCGGCCAGCTCGGCCGCCTGCTCTTCCTGGCGCTTGCTTTCCAGATTCAACAGATGCTTGCGCGCGTCCGCCATCTGCTGGGTCGCCTGCGCCGCCTTGCGCTGCATCTCGGCATGGGCCTGGGCGTGCTCCAGCAGCGCGCGCTGGGCTTCGCGCTTCTCGACCGCGGCCTGCACCGCCGCCTGCTCGGCCAGTTCGCGCTCGCGCGCCAGGCGCGCCTG
>NZ_JAGKSG010000088.1:0-7138 GCF_018119385.1 Massilia sp. AB1
CTTTTGGCGCCTAGCTGCGGCGCCAGGCCATCCAGCGTTCCTTGCCGGCGAAGACGGGAATCGAGTCCTGCACTGCCCTGTCCTCGATGCACTCGAAGTGCGAGGCCAGGAGTTCCTCGAGCCGCTCGCGGGCGATCCCGAAAGGCGGCCCCTTGGGCTTCTCGTCGAAGTAAAAGAAACCCGCCAGCAGCGCCCCTGGCGCCAGAAGCTCCGCCCAGCGCGCCGCGATGCGCGGCCACATGGCGGGCGGCATCGCGCACAGGAAGGCGCATTCGTAGACCATGTCCAGCGGCCGCTCGGGTTCCCAGGCGAAAAAATCCGCTTCCAGCACCCGTTCGGCCCACTGTCCCGCCACCCGCTTCGCGCGGGCCACGGCCTCGGGCGAGAAATCGATGGCGGTGGCCATCCAGCCCCGCTCCATCAGCCAGGCCAGTTCATAGCCGCTGCCGCAGCCGGGGATCAGGACCGTCAGCGGCTGTGCGCAGCCGGCGACGAAGCGCCGCATCTCGGCAGGAACAGAACCCCGGTCCCAGGGCGTGAAGCCGCGCGCGAAGCGCTCGTCCCAGAACCCGGGCTGGAGCGGATCGCGGTTGGAAAAGTCAGGCGCCATGCACCTGCAGCAGGTAGAAGCCGAGCGCCACGATGCCGGATCCGCCCAGCAGGAAGGCCAGCACGCCCAGCAGACGGTTGGTGCGGCGCTGCTGCATCACCAGCATCGCAAGCAGGTCGGACTGGGCGACGTTCGGACCGGCCAGGTGCGGATGGGTCTCGCGCGCCAGGGCCTGGTGCAGCAGGCGCGGGAACTGCGGGAAGATGTGGGCGTAGCGCGGCGCTTCGGCGCGCAGGCGCTCCACGAAGCCCTGCCAGCCGACCTGTTCGGACATCCAGCGCTCCAGGTAGGGCTTGGCGGTTTTCCACAGGTCCAGGTCAGGGTCGAGCTGGCGCCCCAGGCCTTCGATGTTGAGCAGGGTCTTCTGCAGCAACACCAGCTGCGGCTGGACCTCGACGTTGAAGCGGCGCGAAGTCTGGAACAGGCGCAGCAGGATCTGGCCGAAGGAGATGTCCTTCAGCGGCCGGTCGAAGATCGGCTCGCAGCAGGCGCGCACGGCGGACTCCAGTTCGTCGACGCGGGTGGCCGGCGGCGCCCAACCGGATTCGATGTGGGCTTCGGCCACGCGCTTGTAGTCGCGGCGGAAGAAGGCCAGGAAGTTCTGCGACAGGTAGTCCTTGTCGAAGTCGTTCAGGGTGCCGACGATGCCGAAGTCGAGCGCGATGTAGCGGCCGAAGGTCTCCTTCTCGATCGAGACCAGGATGTTCCCCGGGTGCATATCGGCATGGAAGAAGCCGTCGCGGAACACCTGGGTGAAGAAGATCTCCACGCCGTCGCTCGACAGTTTTTTCAGGTCCACGCCCTCGGCCGCCAGGCGGTCGATCTGCGACACCGGGATGCCGCGCATGCGCTCCATCACGATCACGCTGCTGGAGCAATAGTCCCAGTACATCTCGGGCACCATCAAGAGGGTCGAGTTGGCGAAGTTGCGGCGCAGCTGGGCCGCGTTGGCCGCTTCGCGCATCAGGTCCAGCTCGTCGTGCAGGTATTTGTCGAATTCGCCCACGACTTCGCGCGGCTTGAGGCGGCGCGCCTCGCCCCACACGCGCTCGATCAGGCTGGCGGCCATGTGCATCAGGGCGATGTCTTCGTCGATCAGCTTCTTCATGCCCGGACGCAGCACCTTGACCGCGACGTCCTTGCCGTTCTTGAGGCGCGCGAAGTGCACCTGGGCGATCGAGGCCGAGGCCACCGGCTCGCGCTCGAAATGGGCGAACAGCTGGTCCGGATGGGCGCCGAGCGAACGCGTGATCTGGGCGATGGCCAGGTTGGAATCGAAAGGCGGCACCCGGTCCTGCAGCAAGGCCAGCTCGTCGGCGATATCCTGGGGCATCAGGTCGCGCCGGGTCGACAGCACCTGGCCGAACTTCACGAAGATGGGGCCGAGCTCCTCCAGCGCCTGGCGCAAACGGATCGCGCGCGGCGAGGTGATGCGGCGCCAGAAGAAGAAGGTGCTCATCAGGCGCGCGGTGCGCGGCGCGTTGATGCTGGTGACGGCGATCTCGTCGAGGCCGTATTTGGTGAATACAGCGAGGATGCGCAGCAGGCGCAGGAATTTCAATATCATCGGCGGTCCGAAGTCAGGTCCGTAATTACGCGCGGCGCGCTGGCGCTCTCGTGGTGCGCCAGCCGCTGTTCGAGTCGGGCAATGCGCTTGGCGGTGCGTTCGACGTCGTCGCGCAGGCGCACCACCTCGGCGGCGAATTCCTCGCGCATGGCCGGGCGCACCAGCACCGGTCGCTCTTCCGCCAGGAATTCGGCGAGGTTCTCGGCCAGGCGGCGGCCGGCGCCGCTGGCCAGCTGGACGGCCTGGCGCGCGCCAGACGCCACGCGGTGGGCGCCCAGCGGCCCGATCACCCGCTCCAGGTCGTGCTCGGCATCCCAGCGCAGGCCGTTGGCCAGTTGCGAGATCGTGTTCGCGAATTCCGCATCGCCTTCGATCTTCACATAGGACAGCGCGCGCGAGCGGTCCTGGGCGATGAGCGGCAGGTCGGTCAGCTTGACGCGGATGGTCACCCCGGCAGGCCCCTCGCCGCGGCTCGCTTCCAGCATGCCGTCGGCCGCCACGAGCATGCGCAGCTGCAGGTGGCCGGTGTCAATACAGGCTTCCTTGCCGGCATGGCGCGCCAGCGCCGCGCGCGCCCAGGCCTCCTGGGCCAGCAGGTGGTTGATCGCGGCCAGCGCGGGCATGGCCAGCGCCTGTTGGGGGGAACTCGGGAACATAAAAAAGTGCTCTAAATAAAAAAAACCGCCCGGGGAAAGCGGGCGGTCTCGATCTTACCAGTTTGCCGGGATCGTACCCGGCAGCACGGGAGCTTTACTGAAAATAATTACGCTACCTGCTGGATACCTGCCAGCACCCAGCCGCCCGTGCCCGCCAGCGGCTTGGACAGGTTCCACACCTCGACCAGCGGTTCGGCCGGCGCGTTCGGCGCGGTGCGGATCATGGCGTTGAACTGCACGCTCGCCAGGTAATCGTTGCCGCTGGTCTCGATACCCAGCAGCTGGGCGTCGACGGAGACCACGTCGGTGTAGTCGGCCACGCCATTGCGTTCCTGGATCTGCATCTTCAGCTCGGCGAACACTTCCGGCGAGGTGAATTCGCGCAGGTCGTTGGTGTCGCCGCGGTCCCATGCCGCCTGCAGGCGGATGAAGGACGACTTGGCCTGGCGCAGGAAGGCTTCCTGGTCGAAGTCGCCCGGCACGCCCCACTGGTTGTGGCTTGCGCCGCCCTTGTCGAGCATCACGCCGCCCTGGTTCTGCTGGCCCTGGAAGGCCGAGGGTTGATAGGCGCCCTGGCGCAGACCCGAGCCGATTTCCGGCGTGGACACCGCCCCGGCTTGCGCAGGCTGGGCCGCGCCGTAGCCGGCATTCGCGAAGGCCGGGTTGGCCGGGGTGTCCTTGCGGCGGAACATGCGCACGATGAACATCACGGCCAGGATCAGCAGGCCGATCATCAGGACCGAGGAGATCACGCTGGCGAGCGCACCGCCGATGCCGAAGTGCGACAGCAGCGCGCCCAGGCCCAGGCCCAGCAGCGCGCCGCCCAGGATGCCCTTCCACATGCTCGGCTTCTTGGCGGCCGCGGCGGCGGCGGCGCCGGTCGCGCCGGCGGCAGCGGCGGGCGCGGCGTTAGGCGCGCGCTGGAAGGCCGGGCTCGGGGCCGGAGCCGGAGCGGGCATCTGGCGCACGGCCTGCGACTGGCGGCCGAAGGAGCGCTTGCCGCCCATCGGGCGCGCGGTGGCTTCCGCGATCATCGACACCGCAGTGACGGCCAACATCATCGTGACCAAGAATTTTTTCATCTCGTTCTTCCTAGAGTTTAATACCAGTGTGCAATGCGGCCACACCCGCCGTCAGGTTGAAATACTGGACCCGCTCCAGTCCCGCATCGAGCATCATCCCTTTCAGGGTTTCCTGGTCGGGGTGCATGCGGATCGACTCCGCCAGATAGCGATAGCTATCGGCGTCGCCGGCGATCTTTTGTCCCAGCCACGGCAGCACCGAGAACGAATACACATCGTAGGGCTTCTGCAGCGGCGCGATCACCTTCGAGAACTCCAGCACCAGCAGCTTGCCGCCCGGCTTCAGCACGCGGCGCATTTCCGCCAGCGCCTGGTCCTTGTGCGTCATGTTGCGCAGGCCGAAGGCCACGCTCACCCGGTCGAAGTAGTTGTCCGGGAAAGGCAGTTTCTCTGCGTCACACAGCAAGGTGGGGGTGACTAGACCTTTATTCAATAGACGGTCGCGGCCGACGCGCAGCATCGATTCGTTGATGTCGGTGAGCCAGACCTCGCCGGTATGGCCGGCCTGCCTGGCGAAGGCCTTAGCCAGGTCGCCCGTGCCGCCGGCGATGTCGAGCACCTTGAAGCCCGGGCGCACGCCGGCCTGGGCGATGGTGAAGGCCTTCCAGATGCGGTGCAGTCCGCCCGACATCAGGTCGTTCATGACGTCGTACTTGGAGGCGACCGAATGGAAAACCTTGGCGACTTCCTGGACCTTCTGGTCCTCGGCCACGGTCTTGTAGCCGAAATGGGTGGATTTGGTCATAGCTGCATGCGGGTTGGTGTTGCCGCATTATACAAGCAGCCGCGTCGTCCCCCGGCTATCGCGCCCTGGCCGGGCGGCCGAGCGGCAGTACCACAATAAGAAAATGCGGTAAAGACTTGATTCTTGTAGGAATTTTTCCGATGCAGATTCCCAACTCGACAACTTTTTGTGCGCCGAAAGGTAGCAGTTTCTGGTTAAATATCCGTTAACAAAACGCGCCGCAAAGCTCCGTGGCATACCACCGGAACTCGTCATGCGAAGCCATGCGAGATCGGCGGACAAGGTCTCCAGCTTGACCATTAATAACCAATAACAATGAGGTTACTGTGCCGGTCAAACGACTCTTATGCATCACCACCGAGGGAATCGCGGGTGTACAAAAGGCTTGCGGAGATTTGCAGGGCTGGGACGTGTGTACGGTCGAGGGCATCCACGCCGCGCACAGGGTGCTGGCACAGCAGCATTATTCGGTCGGACTGCTGCTCGACGGCGACAGCAGTCTCGAACACGACGACACCGAGCGCTTCCTGCAAGAACACCACCGCGTGCGCTGGATAGGGGTGTTCGGTCCCGACCTGTTGCATCGTCCTCAATTGCGCCAGGCCATCGCCACCCACTTGTGCGATTTTCACACCAGTCCGGTCGACAAACTGCGCCTGCAGCATTCGCTCGGGCACGCGCACGGCATGGCGATGCTGACCCGGCCCAGCCCATCATTGGCGCGCACGGACAAGGGACGCCACATCGACGGCCAGTCGGTGGCGATCCAGCGCCTGCGCGCCCACATCGACAAGATTGCCGCAGTCGATGCGCCGGTGCTGATCTCGGGCGAGAGCGGCAGCGGCAAGGAACTGGCGGCGCAGGAAGTCCACGCGCAGTCGCCGCGCGCCGCCGGGCCTTTCATCGCAATCAATTGCGCGGCCATCCCGCCTTCGCTGATCCACTCCGAACTGTTCGGCTACGAGCGCGGCGCCTTCACCGGCGCGGCGAAAGCCAAGCCGGGCCTGCTCGAAGCGGCATCTGGCGGCAGCATCTTCCTGGACGAGATCGGCGACCTGCCGCTCGACCTGCAAGCCAGCCTGCTGCGCTTCCTGCAGGAGCGCACCATCTACCGCGTTGGCAGCACGCGCACGGTGGCGGTCGACGCGCGCGTGATTGCCGCTACCCACGTGGACTTGCCCCAGGCCGTGGCCAAGGGCCGCTTTCGCGAGGACCTGTATTACCGCCTGAGCGTCTTTCCGATCCGGGTGCCCCCGCTGCGCGAGCGCAAGGACGACCTGCCCCTGCTGACCGAGTCCATCTTCAATAAATTTGCCGACGAAAAAAGCCCTCAGCTCAAGGGCATCAGCAAGCAGGCGCTGCGCGCCATGGCCCAGCATGACTGGCCCGGCAACATCCGCGAGTTGATCAACCGCATGCGGCGCGCCATGGTGCTCGCCGAAAAACGCCTGATCATGCCGGAAGACCTCGAGCTGGCGCTCCAGGACAGCGCCATCATCCTGCGAGACGGCCTCGACACCTCGCGCGGCAGTGCCGAGCGCATCGCCATCTCGAACAGCCTGGCCAAATGCGGCAACAACATCACCCAGGCCGCGCGCGACCTCGGCGTGTCTCGCATGACGCTGTACCGGCTGATGGCCAAGCACGCCATCGCCCCCTGAATCCGCCTCGCCCTTCCCCTCTTCATCTCCTACACACTGAAAGCAAGCATCCAGGTGCTGCTTTCGGTGTGTCCCTTGGCTTGCACTCTGCCCTGCGCCCAGGACTTGATACAGTCGGTGACACTTCCCGGTACTTTGTAACAGCCTTGCGACACCCTTTTGCCAAGATGTTGAAACGCCCCATCAATTGAGTCCTACAAACTTGCCAGGCATAAAAATTCACCGATTTATCAAACACTTGCAACTCCCCAGCTGGCTGGCACACAAACTGCTAGTCACCAAAGTGGACCGGTGCATGGAACGCCGGGCATTTCAACTTTCGGTGACACAAGGGGAGTAACAGATGAAGCGCACAATATTGGCGACCGCGATCGCACTGGCATTCAGCGTGGCACATGCACAGGAGGGGAACAACTCTGCTGGTCCTGTCGGCGGGGACAACCTGCAATCTCAAACCCGGATTGAGCGCGATAGTTCCGGCAACATCAACAGGTCCAACCAGAACCGTAGCCAGGGCAGCGCGGAAGCCACCGCCCGGGCTGCAGCGGCTGCCAACAACGGCGGCGAAGCCAACGCAACCACCGCCAATTCCTTCAACACCTCGAACGTCAACGCCAACGCGACCCTCCAGGGCGACGTGAGCAACGACGTCCGCCAGATCGGCAACATGGCCGACAACAACCGCAACGCCGCCGGCGGCGATGGGCGTGCCGCGGAAGGCGGCAATGCCACGGGCGGCAATGCGAACGGCAGCGCCGGCGGCACGAGCGGAGACGCCATGGGCGCGAATGGCCGCGCCGGCGGCGATGGCGGCGCT
>NZ_JAGKSG010000089.1:0-5726 GCF_018119385.1 Massilia sp. AB1
CCACTGGCACCTTCATCAAACGCCCACACTTATCGACTGTTGATTGTTAAAGAACTTCGAAATCTGTCGTGCCGCCTTGTCGACGAAGCGTTGTGTTCGTCAGCAGCAGAGAAGCGAGATTATGCGGTGTTTTGCGATGTTCGTCAACTTCTTTTTCTTTCCACCTTTCACTCGCATCCTCAAAGGAGTGCGACTGCGTTGGGCGAAACAAGACTATAACAAAACGATGACATGGCCCGCAAGGGCAGTTGCTCGCTTGCGACAGCTGCGCCTTCACAGCTGAGCGCTCTCGACAATAGTCTCACGCTATCAATTACCTTAATTTAAATTGCTTTTCCCTATAAACGAGAATCACTATCATTTGACCTCACAGTAGTGATAACGATGCAAGAGAGGAGCCCATCATGGTCGTCGCAGCGAAGAAAACCAGCCAGGTCATCACCCACATGACGATCGCGTTTGCGATTGCCTATGCGTTGACCGGCTCTGTCGTCTTCGGCGGCCTTGCGATCATCATCGAGCCAATGATCAATGTCTTGCTCCTCCCTTTCCACGAAAAGGCATGGGCCGCTTTCCGGCTGCGGGCGACTACCGGCCGAGACCGCTATTTGGCCGTCGCCGGCGAGAAGCTGAGCCAGACCGCCATGCACATTGTGGTCGCCTTCTCCGTCATGTATCTTGCGACCGGATCGCTGGCCTTCGGCGGAATGGCCGCCGTGCTGGAACCTGTCTGCAACGTTCTGCTGCTGCCTGTGCATGACCGCTTCTGGGACAGACTCGAACTTCGCCTCAACGGCAAATTGGGCCTCGCTGAAACCAGGGCCGCATGACAACGATCTGGCTTGACGCATGTTAGTTGTCGCTTCGCCAAATCGTGTAGTTCCGCTCTTTCCAGTGTTACACTATCGGCCCAATCCCTGAGCACAGTCGGCATTGCATACCTGTGCGATCCCCGGTGCTTCCACCACGATGAGGCAATCATGAGTGAGATCGCTTGGCCTGCATGTCGCTGCGATACGGCCAACCTGATTCGCACGCGCGACTGGAGCACCAGTTCTCTCGGTCCACTGCAACAGTGGCCAGGTACCCTCCGCATTCTCGTCGAAGTGGTCTTGCGCGCCCCTGTCGGCATGGCCCTGGTGTGGGGCGACGACAGAACGCTTATCTATAACGATGCCTATGCGGCCATTGCAGGCGGCAGGCATCCCCGTGTCTTCGGCATGCCGGTGCGCGATGCCTGGCCCGAAGCCTGGGAAGACTTCAATAAGCCAGTACACGACGCCTGCTTTGCCGGCGAAGTCCAGACCTTCCAGGACAAGCACTTCGTGCTCGATCGCGACGGCACACCGAAAGACGTCTGGTTCGACCTTTACTACACGCCTGCGGTCGACGAACACGGGCAGGTGCGCGGTGTCCTGGCGACCGTGATCGAGACCACAGCGCGCGTGTGCGGCGAACAGCAACGCAGGCGCCAGGAAGAGCATCTTACCGAGGTCAACACGAGTCTCGATGCGCTGCGCCTCAAGCTGGAGCAGGCCAACCGCCAGCTTGCGGGCGACATGGACTTCCTTAACGAGTTGTTCCGCCAGGCTCCCAGCTTCATGGCGGTGGTGACCGGCCCCGACCACGTGTTCGAGCTGGCCAACGATTCCTATCTCCGGCTGGTCCAGCATCGGGACATCCTCGGCAAGCCGGTCAGGCAGGCCCTCCCTGAAGTGGTCGAACAGGGCTTCGTCGCCTTGCTGGACCAGGTGTACCGCGAAGGCGAGCCGTTTTACGGCCAGAACGTCGAGGTGCAACTGGAGTGCGGCGGCGGTGAGGCCATGGAACGCCGGGTGCTGGATTTCGTTTATCAGCCGCTGAAGGATACGAACGGCGAGGTCTGCGGCGTCTTCATCGAAGGCATCGACATCACCGAGCACGCCCTGACCGAAGAGTGGCTGCGGGTAGCACAGGAAGCCGGCGAGATCGGGACCTTCGAGTGGTATCCCGCCACCGGCCAGATGAAGGTCTCGGAGGCCTACCGTCGCCTGTGGGGATTCGACGCCGACACCGAGATTACCGCCGAGCTGCTCGTCGGCCGTATCGAGCCGTCGCACCGCCACCTTCTCGGTCCCAGCCGCCTTGGCAACGAAGACAATCCGATCGCCTACGCCGAGTACCAGATCCGTCGCGCCGATACGGGCGAGCAGCGATGGCTCGCGCGCCGAGGCCAGCCGGTGAGCGGCACGTTGGCCAATCAGCGCCGTTATCTCGGCGTCGCTTACGACATTACAGACCGCAAGCGTACCGAGGACAATCTGCGTCGTGCCGAGGCCGCCCTGCGGGAGCTGAATCAGTCGCTCGAACGCAAGGTCGTGCTGGAGGAAACGGAACGCGTCAAGGCGGAAGACGCGCTGCGGCAGGCGCACAAGATGGAAGCAGTGGGCCAGCTGGCAAGCGGCGTGGCGCACGACTTCAACAACGTGCTGCAGATCATCTCGAGCAATCTGCAGCTGATGGAAATCGACGGCATGGGCGAGCTGTCCGCTTCGCGCGTAGCAAGTGCGATCGCGGCCGTCGAGCGCGGATCGAAGCTGTCTTCGCAGTTGCTCGCCTTCGCGCGCCGCCAGCCGCTGCAGCCCGTGGCCACCCATCTCGGCCGCCTGATCGGCGACATGGATTCGCTGCTCCTGCGCGCCCTCGGCGACCGCATCGAGGTCGACATCCAGCAGCCGGCGGGCCTGTGGAATGTCGAAGTGGACCGCAACCAGCTCGAGAACGCGATCCTCAACATGGTCATCAATGCGCGCGACGCGATGTCGGGCGCCGGCCGGCTGACCATCAGTCTCGCCAACGCCGCTCTCGAGGACGCTGCGGGCGACCAGGTCTGCCTGGCGATCACCGATACCGGTTGCGGCATGCCGCCCGACGTCGTGCAGAAGATCTTCGATCCCTTCTATACGACCAAAGCGCCGGGCCAGGGCACCGGCCTTGGGATGAGCATGGTGTATGGCTTCGTCAAACAGAGCGGCGGCGAAATCCGCATCCAGAGCCAGCCTGGCCAGGGCACCACGATCCTGATCTACCTCCCGCGCTCGCATGGCGACGTCGCCGATGCGCACGTGGCGGACGATGCGACCGTGCTCGGCGTAGGCGAAACCATTCTTGTGGTCGACGACGACGCGGCGGTGGTGGCCGCAACCACCGACATGCTCGCGAGCCTCGGCTACCACGTGCTGCGCGCGGGCGATGCCCAGCAGGCGCTTGCGGTACTGCAGAGTGGCGTGCACGTGGACCTGTTGTTCAGCGATCTGTCGATGCCCGGATCGGTCGACTGCGCAACGCTGGTCGACCGCTGCCGCGACATCGCTCCTCACTGCGCGATCCTGCTGACGTCGGGCCACTTGCCGGACAAGGCGATCGAGGCAGGCATCGACCTGCTGCCGAAGCCCTACAGCCGCGAGCAGCTTGCGCGGGCGATCCACCAGCAACTCGACATCGTGGCTCCGGCCTTGCCGTCACCTGTTTCCCCGGCCGGCGCCGCGCTGGAGAAGATGCCGGCGGGACGCCGCATTCTCGTAGTCGAGGACGATACTGATACGCGCGAACTGGCATGCGAACTGCTGGCCGCACTGGGACATGACGCACGCGGCAGCGACTCGGCCGAGCAGGCCCTCTCGGTGCTGAACGAACGCGAGGTCGACGTCCTGTTCACTGACCTGAACCTGCCGGGCATGTCCGGCATCGAACTCGCGGCTCGGGCGATCGCGTCGCATCCCGCCCTCAAGGTGATCCTCGCATCGGGAGAAGGAAAAGCCATTCAACTTCCGGCGGACAGCGGCATCATCGTACTGCCCAAACCCTATGACCTGCTGCAACTGGAAGACAGCATCGCGCATGCCGCCATGCCAGCGACAACGCCTCTGCACTGAGCTCCCATGTCCCCAACTTTGACCGACTGCCGTGTCCTGCTGATCGACGACCAGCCCTTCAACGCGCAACTCCTGAACAGCATGCTCGCTACCGAGGCCGGCATGACCATCGAATACCAGAGCGAGTCCGTGCACGCGGTGCGGGCGGCGCGGGCATTCGCGCCGACGGTCATCATGGTCGACCTGCACATGCCCATGGTCGACGGCTTGAGCGTGATCCGCAGCCTGAAGGAGGATCCGGAGCTCGCGCCGATACCGGTCATCATGCTGTCGTCGAACGAGAACCCGCACATCAAGGCGGACGGTTTCGCGGCCGGAGCAATGGACTACCTGGTCAAGTGGCCGGACCGCATCGAGCTGGCGGCACGGGCGCGTGCGCATTCGCGCGCCTACATGGCGATCCGCGAACGCGATCGCGCGATGCAGGCGCTCGCGTCAAGCCGGGCCGAATTGCTGGAACGGACACGCCAGTTGTCGGATGCCCAGGCATCGCTGCATGAGGCGCAGAAGATGGAAGCCATCGGAGAGCTCACCAGCGGTATCGCACACGACTTCAACAATGTGCTCCAGTTGATCAATGGCCATCTGCAGCTGCTCAAGGTATCGCATCGGGCGGATGAACGCACGGTGCGCCGTGTCGACGCCGCGTCGGAAGGTGTACGCCGCGGCGCGCGGCTGGCCGCGCAGCTGCTGGCCTTTTCACGGCCACAGGCCTTGGCGCCGATGACGCTGCACGCCGAGGTCTACCTGTGCAGCCTGAGGGGAATGCTGCAGCAGGTGCTGGGTGAGTGCAAATTGAGCATTTCCGCGAATGGGTCTTTGCCGATGGCGTCGCTCGACCCTACCCAGTTCGAAAAAACCATGCTTCACCTGGTGCAGAACGCTGCCGAGGCGATGGGAGCGGATGGCCGCCTGGTGATCGAGATCGAGACCGCGCGCCTTCCGGGCGCGAACGACGTCGACCCGGAATGGATGCGGATCAGGCTCGTCGACAATGGCTGCGGCATGAAGGAAGACGTACAGCGGCGCGCATTTGAACCCTTCTTCACAACCAAGACAGATAGCCGTCGCTCGGGGCTCGGACTGAGTCTCGCTTTCAGCTTCGTCAAACAGAGCGGCGGGCAGATCGAGCTGTCGGGAAGTCCGGGTGCTGGTACGACAGTGACGATGTATTTTCCTCCCGTGGCGCCGGACGCCCTGCCGGGTGAGCGGATGCGCAATGTGCTGGTGGTCGAGGACGAGGCGCCGGTGCGGGAAGCGAGTGCGGAAGTACTGCGCAAGCTCGGGCTGTGTGTGCTGGAGGCGGCGGATGGAGAGGCGGCGATGGGCTTCATCCGGCAAGGGCTGCCGATCGATCTGCTGTTCACGGACATCGTCATGCCGGGGAAGGTGCGCGGCCACGAAGTGGCGCAGGCGATGGAAGAGTGTCTGCCGGCTGCGAAGCTGCTGTTCGCTTCGGGGTATCCGGGCGATGCGGAGGAAGAGATCTTCCAGCGCGTGCAGTTGATGCATAAGCCGTATCGGCTTGATGAGATGGCGCAGGTGGTGAAGCGGTTGTTGGAGCTGGAGTAGCTGCTGGTTTGCTAGCGTGCGTTGAACTTGGGTTCCGGCCAAGGGGACGCCGAGTCCCGGAAGTCGTAGCCGCCAGTGGCGGGTACGACGTTTGTAAGCAGCAAGCCACAATAGTTATCGCGATTAGCGCACCTAAGCTCAAAACCGTCGTTTCCGCGAAGGCGGGAACCCAAGTTCGTCGCGTTTCGATAGCGCTTTTATGGACCCACAAAAGCAAAAAAGCCCACCAGATCACTGAGT